>JAZBPF010000187.1:0-4261 GCA_036351515.1 Pseudomonadales bacterium
CCCGGACCGCCTCGCCGGCGCCTACGCCTGGCAGACGCTCCTGCGCTCCGGCGCCGTGCTCGCCCTCGGCTCCGACTTCCCCGTGGAGCCGCCGGATCCGGTCTACGGCATCCACGCAGCCGTGACCCGGCGCAACCGCGACGGCGAGCCCGTGAACGGCTGGCGCAAGGAGGAAGCGCTGACCCTCGAGCAGACCCTGCGCGGCTTCACCCTCGACGCGGCCTGGGCGGCGCATCAGGAGGACGTGCTCGGCAGCCTCGAACCGGGCAAGTGGGCCGACTTCGTGCTGCTCGACGCGAGCCCCTTCGAGGTCGAGCCGCAGGAACTGTGGACCATCGGCGTCGCGGAGACCTGGGTGGCCGGCGAGCGGGTGTACACGGCGGGGGAGTGAGGGGCGCGGCCGGTGGGAGCGTACTTCAGTAGCGACTGACCCCGTCCGGCTCTGCAGTCGCGGCTGAAGCCCGCTCCCACAAGGGGGTGTCGACACGGCCTGTGGGAGCGTACTTCAGTAGCGACCCGCGGAGCGGGCCGAGCGGCTACCTACCAGTCGAGATCGTCGGGGATGGGGTGGTCCGCGTAGGCGGCTTCCTCGTCCTCGAAGCTGCGCTCGGGGCGCGGGACGACGACCTGGGGATCGAGGGTGCGGAGCTTGCCGGCGACCTCGGCCTCGACGAGTTCGTGGCCCTTGCCGGCGCGGACGATCTCGAGGCGGCCGGCGACGAGCCCCTCGCGCTGCGCCGGGGTCACGTAGATGCGCTTGACCTTCTTGCCGTCGACGAAGTTGTAGGCGACCTCGGCGTCCTTGCCCCGCGGCTGCTTGCGCACGTCGACGATCTGGGCGACCTGGTCCTTCAGGGCCCGCCGCTCCTCCTTCAGGCGCCGGGCGCGCTCGAGATCGCGGTCACGCTCCGCCTTCGCGCGGCGGGCGGCCTCGGCGGCATCCCGCGTGGAGGAGTCGGCCTTCGCCGCGGCCCGGGCGGCGTCCTTGCCGGAATGCTTCGCCTTGCGGATCTTCTTGGTCCGCGTCCGGCGCTTCTCCTGCTCGGCGTCCTTCAGCTTCGACTCGTCGACGAGGCCGGCCTTGAGCAGCTGCTGGCGCAGGGCATCGCTCATGCGGCGGCGCCTCCCTCTCCCTTCGCCTGGCCGGCGGTCACCCCGACGACCTGCTCCGCGAGGCTCTGCTCCTCGCCGGAGGGGTTCGTGAAACGGTCGTTCAGACGCTGGACCATGGTGTCCGCGTCGGCGAGCACCTGCTCCAGTTCCCGCTGCGCGCGGCGATTCCAGCCCACCGGCGTCTTCGGGAACACGGACTTCCGGGGCCCGCTGTTCATGGCGAAGGCCCGCAGGAGCCACTCCCGCTCCTCGCCCGCCGGCAGGCGGCGCAGCCCGAGCACGACGGAGCCGGCCATGAGGCGCCGCACGCCGAGATGCGCGCCGTAGCCGAGCCCCGCGAGCCCGATGAGCACGAGCAGCACCCCGGGCGGGCTGCCGAGCAGACTCCCGAGGAGCGCGCCCTCGCCCCAGAGGCCTCCGGAGACGGACCACAGGAGCGGGAAGAGGAACAGGAGCACCGCGGCGACGCCGTCGCCCCAGAGCACGCGCTGGCGCCAGCGGTCGCGGGCCGCGGCCACGCGCGGGAGGAGGTCGTCGCGCACCCGCTTCACGCTCTTCTCGAGCACGCCGATGATCCGGTAGGCGCGCTCGACCTCGACTTCCTCGATGCGCCGGAGGATCTCCGCCATGTCCGCGTCGCGCTTGGCCTGGAAGCGCCGGCGCACCTCCTCGTCGCCCTGGAGCACGGCCGCGTCGCGGTCGTAGATGCGGTAGAAGCGGCCCGCCGTGAGCCCCTTCTGCGCCAGGGCCCGCTGCCAGGCGCTGACGATCTCCTCGGGATTGTCGTCCCGGGCCGCCAGGTCGATCTGGTTGAGGATGTAGAGGAACTTGTTCGCGTCCGGGCGCTTGATGGTCTCGCCCACCAGGTGCTCGAGCGTGTCCTTCATGGCGCCCGGCTCCGGATGGCGCGCGTCGAAGAACACGAGCACGAGATCCGCGAGGTCGATGATGTGGCTGGTCACCAGCAGCGTGGAGGTGCGCTGCGCGTCGGCGTCGAAGCCCGGCGAATCGAGGAGGATCCGCCCCTTCAGCCGGTCGCTGTTGCAGGTCTTCAGCTGCAGGTAGGAGTCCAGGCGCCGCCCCTCGCCGGAGGCCACGGTCTCGATCTCCCGACTGATGCGGTAGAAGGGGAAGCGCGGATCGCTGTCCAGGGCGAGGCCGGGGAGCACCCGGGGTTCGGGATGCGGACCGAAGCAGAGCACCGTGAACTTGTCGTCCACGGCCTGGTTGCCCGTGGTCTGGATGCGCTGGCCGACGAAGGAATTGATGAACGTCGACTTGCCCGCGGAGAAGGTGCCGAGGATCGCGATCACGGGCCACCAGGACACGCGGCTCGTGAAGGAGTCGCCCTCCTCCAGGAGACCCAGACGCCGCGCCACCCCGTCGAGGAGGCGGAAGCTGTCCACGGTCTCCGCGAGCACGGGATTCTCGCGTTCGAGATGATCCCGGAGCCGCTTGAGGCGCTCGTTCAGTCTGGCTTCGGTGACTTCGGTCACGCGGCGCACCCCGGCGGCGGAGGAAGCTGGACGATACCGTTCGCGATTTCAGGCGTGCAAGGCGGCATCGGGATCCCGGGACGTCCGGCCGAGCGGGCGCCCGTACATGCGGTAGCGCTTCGAGACGCGCCCGCCGATGCCCTCGAGGATGTGCCGCATGGGCAGGTTCTCCTCGAGGATCCAGGACATCTCCACCTCGTGCATGCCCCGGCGCACCGCCGCGGCGCGGACGCCGTCGATGACCCCGAAGGCGAGCGCGGCGCCGGTCCGGCCGCCCTGGAAGGCGCGGCGCACGCCCATGAGCGGCACCCGTCCCGTGGACGGATAGCGCACCTTCAGGCGCCAGAGGAGCTTCGCCCAGCCGAAGGGCAGCAGGCGCCCGTTCAGGTCCCGGATCGCCTCGTTGAGGTTCGGCAGGAGCACCGCGAAGGAGGTGGGCTCCCCCTCGAGTTCGCCGAGCTGGATCTGATCCGGCTCGATGACGAGGAGCATCTCCTTGCCGATGGCGAGGAACTCCTCCTCCGAGAACGGCAGGAAGCCCCAGTTCGCGGACCAGGCGTCGTTGAAGATCGCGCACATGGCCCGGAGGTCGTCCTCCGCGTGCCGGCGATCCAGCGGCCGGACGCGCAGCCGGTCGCCGAGGCGGGACACGACCCGGGCCATGGCCGGCGGCCGCTCGAAGTCCGGATCCATGACGTAGGCGAGGAGATCCACGGCCTTCTCGTAGCCCGCCGCCTCGAGGTGGCCGCCGGTCCAGCGGGGGCCGTGGGGCATCATGAAGTAGGGCGGCGTGTCGAAGCCCTCGATCAGCTGCCCGAGCTCCTGGTTCACGTTGAGGTTGAAGGGCCCCTCCACGCGGGTGCAGCCCCGCTCCGCGAGCCAGCCCTCCGCCGCGCGCAGCAGGGCCGCGTGCACCTCCGCGTCGTCGACGGCGTCGAGCATACCGAAGTAACCCAGCCCCGGACGCCCCTGCTCGGCGTTGCGGCGGTCGATCTGCGCGCTGATCCGGCCCACGAGCGCCCCGTCCCGACGAGCGAGAAAACCCTGCCAGCTCGCGTGCCGGAAGAAGGGATGCTTCGGCGAGAGCTGCTGGCGCCGGTCCATGAGCAGCGGCGGCACCCAGTTCGGATCGTCCCCGAGGAGCTGCCAGGGCAGGCGGACGAAGGCGTCGAGGTCCTTCGCGCCGGCGACGGGATCGATCCGCAGCGTTCCGCTCACAGCTTCAGCTCCATGCGCAGGTGCACGCCGATGCCCTCGGCCTCCAGCGGCGGAACGCGGGTCTCGACGATCGTGCACAGACCCGCGCGCTCGTAGAGCCGCCGCGCCGGATTCTCCGCGTAGAGATCGAGGTGCAGCCGGGCGAGGCCGGCGGCACGGGCCCGGTCGATCGCCCCGGCGAGCAGGCGCTCGCCGATGCCCCGGCCGCGCACCTCCGGGACGATGGCGAGGTTCTGCAGGTACCAGGCGTCCTCCGGCACCGGCGGCAGCACGAAGCCGCCGTACTCGAACCAGCGCGCCAGGGCGGCGAAGCCCGCGGGGTCGAGCCAGGCCTGGGCCTGGGTCACGAAGGGCACGAGCTCCGCCTGCTGCCGGGCCCGGTCGAAGCCGAGCTCGATCCCCACGAGGCGCCCCTCGTGGAGCGCCGCCGTGGC
>JAZBPF010000188.1:0-3635 GCA_036351515.1 Pseudomonadales bacterium
ACGGAGCGCCTCTCCGACCGGATCCGCGCCGGGCTCTTCGCCACCTCTCGCCGCGCCTGATCCCTCCGCCAGTTCCGGGCCCCTCCTCCGGGGGACGAACCGCCTCGCTCTTCGTCGCCAGGGCGCGCCCCTCGGGAAGGCCCTCGACGGTCTCGCGCCGCACGTCGATTGCCTACTGTCCGATCCAGTCCAGCACGACGGCTCCGGAGACGCACGGCAGGGCTCCCAGCCGCGGGGCTCCCGATCTGTACGGGCAGGTGCCGACGCATCGCGATCACGGCGTTCCAGGAATTCCGGAGCGATGACCGCCACCGGACGGAGCGGCGTACGGGTCGCGAAAGGGAGAGGCTGCCGCGGCAGAACCTTCGACAAATCACCGATTGGTCGTGCCGCAACGGAATCGCAACAAAACCTCGTTCGCTCTGTAACGAACGCTGCCCATGATCCCGCGCTCGCGGGCGCACCCCCCGCACCGCCGCCGAAGCTTCGACCATCGACACTCGTCCGAGGAGATCCCTGATGTCCGCTCGCTTCCGACCTCGTCTCTCCGCGCTCTCGAGCGCGATCCTGGCCGCCTCCCTCGCTCCGGCCGCGCCGCTCGCCACCGCCGCCACCGATCCCGCCGCCGCCCTGCAGGGCTCCGCGCGGATCACGGGCACCGTCGAGACGGCAGAGCGCGGCGAACGGCTGCGCGGCGCCATCGTCCGCATCGAGAGCCTGAATCTCTCCACCGTCACCGACGGCGAAGGGAGCTTCACCCTGCGCCGCCTCTCGCCGGGCACGTACACGGTGCAGGTGAGCTACATCGACCGCGAGCCCTTCGCGACCACCGTGGAGATCCTGGGCGACGAGACGGAGGAGCTGAACATCGCCCTCCTGCGGCGCGGGCAGACCGCCGGCATCGAGGAGGTCGTCGTGGTCGGCCGCCTCATCGCGGACGCCGAAGCGGCCGCCCTCTCGCGCCAGCGCGCAGCCGACAGCGTCAAGAACATCCTCGCGTCCGACTCCATCGGCCGCTTCCCGGACCAGAACGCCGCCGACGCCCTCGGCCGGGTTCCGGGCATCTCCATCGAGCGGGACCAGGGCCAGGCCCGCTTCGTCAACGTGCGGGGCGCCCCGGCGCAGTTCACGAACATCGCCTTCAACGGTGTGGCTGCGCCCACACCCTCCTCCGGCGGTCGCCAGACGCGCTTCGATACGGTCTCGAATCACATCATCAAGTCCATCGAGATCCAGAAGGCGGTGACCCCGGACGTTCCGGCCGATTCCATCGGCGGCTTCATCAACGTCGAGACGAACGGCGCCTTCGACAAGGAAGGCTTCTACGCCGACGTCGCCGCGGCTGGCGGCATCCGGGAGCTCGGGGGTGGCCCCATCGAGCAGTACCAGTTCACCGCCTCGAACACCTGGGGGGAGAACCGCGACGGCGGAGACCGCTTCGGCGTCCTGGTGTCCGCGTCCTACTACAACGTCAATCAGGTCACCGACAACACCGAGAACCGCTTCTCGGTCCAGGATGACGGGCAGATCTGGTCCGATCAGGCGGACTATCGGATCTATCGCCTGAACCGCTCGAACACCTCCCTCAACACCCGCCTCGACTTCCGTCCGAGCGAGAACCACAGCTTCTACGCAAACTTCATCTACTCGGATTTCCAGGACTTCGAAATCCGCGACCAGCACGTCTACGACTTCGACGATTCCTGGTTCGGCCATCCGGAATCCGACGCCGACACGCCCTTCGATCCGGCGACCTCGAATCCCGTACGGGGCACGATCTTCGGTGTAGGCGTAGACACCACGTCCAACGTCCGGACGGACGTCGAGGCGGTGTTCGCGACGCAGTTCGGCGGCGAACACAACTTGAGCACATGGCACGTCGAGTGGGTGGGCGGCTTCAACAATTCGGAATCCTCACGCGACAGCGACAACGCATACTTCGATCACGACATCCCGGCGTTCCGTGAGAACAACCCGGACCGTCCGGGCGTCTCGGTCACCTACGACTACACGGATCCCGACAAGCCCATTACGCAGGTGTTCAACACCGTGGTGAACCCCGATACCACGGTCCCCGATGCAGAACGCCTCGCGCTCGGACAGCGACTCGCCGGACCGCCCACCGACTTCTTCGTATTCGACAACGTCGAGCAGGAGTTCGAAGAGGGCCTCGTCGACGAGATCTTCTTCCAGTTCGACGTGGAGCGACCCTGGGCGCCCTTCGGCATCACGTCCGATCTCCAGTTCGGCGGCCGCTACTCCAACCGGAACGCCACCCTCGATGCACGGGTATTCACCCAGGAAGACATCGACGTGCCGTTCCGGGACATTCTTTCGGGCCGGCCGTCTCGAGCGACCTTCCCGCAACCGCTGATGAACGAGTTCGACGACTCGGCCGCCGTAGCGCTGCGCGCTTCTTCGCTCGCCGAAGCCACCGCCCAGGGTGTATTCCTCAACGCATCGGACGTCTGGGAGCAGTTCTACGACGTCGACGAGATCGTCACGGCCGTCTATGCGATGAACACCTTCCGCTGGGACAAGTTCGACATCATCGTCGGCGCCCGGGTCGAGTACACGGACATGAGCGGCATCGGCAATCAGCCCTTCGACGAGGACGCCATCGACGACATCCTCGAGGGGGCCAATGCCCCGGTGGCACTGGGGGATCTCCTGAGCGCGCGAGACGAGAACGGTGATCCGATCCTCGGGCAGGTGAATGCCGAGCAGGACTACGTGGACGTCTTCCCGGCCCTGCACATCAACTACCGACCGATGGAAGACCTGGTGGTGCGCTTCGCCTACACGGAGACGATCCTGCGCCCGAGCTACAGCGAGTTCGCCCCGAACCGCGTCGTCGGCGAGGACTCGGACGAACAGGCCGGTCTGATCTTCATCAGCGGCGGCAACCCCGAACTCGAGCCCTACCGCGCGCAGAACTTCGACCTCTACGTCGAGCGCTACCTCCCCTATCGCGGCATCCTGTCCTTCGGCCTGTTCGCGAAGAACATCGACGATCCGATCTTCAACGCGCAGCAGGAAGTCGACGGCGGAGCCTTCGGCTTCCCGGGCGGGCGCGTCCGCCTCTCCGGCCCGCTCAACGGTTCCGATGGCGAGATCCGCGGCTTCGAGGCGACCTACTCGCAGCAGTTCGGCTTCCTGCCCTCGCCCTTCGACGGCTTCGGCGTGCAGCTCAACTACACCTACGCCGAGGACGATGCGCGGACGCCGCCCCTGTTCAATCCGGAGACCGGCCTGAATGACGGCCTCTCCCGCAGCACCGGTCTTTCCGGTGCCTCGGACCAGACCTACAACGCCTCCGTCTTCTTCGAGAAGTACGGCGTATCGGCCCGTCTCTCCTATCAGTACCGTTCCGAGTGGCTCAACGCCATCGACCTGCAGGAGGAGCGCCTCGACCGCTTCTGGGACGAGCGTCCGTCCGTGGACTTCTCGTTCCGGTACTCGATCTCCGACAACTGGCTGCTGTTCCTGGACGCCAACAACCTCACGGACGAGTTCGGTCGCCGCTTCAACGGCAACACGAACAACGTCTACGAGGTCGAGGGCTTCGGCCGCTCCTACCTCTTCGGGGTACGTGCCTCGATCTGAGGTCGTTCCAACCCAGGGACCCCGCCGGC
>JAZBPF010000189.1:0-7713 GCA_036351515.1 Pseudomonadales bacterium
AGCTGTCGGTGGAGCTGATTGCGCCGATCGCGATGGACGAGGGACTCCGGTTCGCGATCCGGGAAGGCGGCCGCACGGTGGGTGCGGGCGTGGTCTCGAAGATCATCGAGTAAGGTCACCGGACGCCGCCCCGGGAACCCGCGAGGGACCCGGGGCCGTGCCCGCGGGTGGCGCCGGTCGTCGCCCGCGGGATCCGCCGGAGTTTCCTGCTCCGGAACCGTCGATCAGTTGTTGACGTACCCCCTGCCCGTCCCTAGAATCTCGCCTCCCTTTCGGGGGGTCCCGTTTTCCCTGTGTCCCGGCCGCGGCCGGTGCTGGAGTATCGGTCCCGTGCAGAACCAGCGTATCCGGATCCGTCTGAAGGCCTTCGATCATCGCCTGATCGACGTGTCCGCCCAGGAGATCGTCGACACCGCGAAGCGCACCGGCGCGCAGGTCCGCGGTCCGATCCCCCTGCCGACCCGGAAGGAGAAGTACACGGTGCTGGTCTCGCCGCACGTCAACAAGGACGCGCGCGACCAGTACGAGATCCGCACCCACAAGCGGATGATGGACATCGTCGAGCCCACGGAGAAGACCGTGGACGCGCTGATGAAGCTGGACCTCGCCGCGGGCGTGGACGTCCAGATCAGCCTGGGCTGAGCCCCGGCTCGATCCCGGACCGGCAGCGCAAGGCGCTCCGGCCGGAGGCGACGGCGAAGCCGTCGCGACAGGGCCGCGATCTGCGGCCGGCGTGCTGAACCATTCGGCGCAGGTTGCCCGTCGACGGCGGGGCCTGCGCCGTTTTCATCGAGACCCCGGCAGGGGCTTTCGTGAGAGGCAGGAAAGATGGCGATCGGAGTCGTAGGGCGCAAGTGCGGCATGACCCGCGTGTTCACGGAGGAGGGCGTCTCCGTGCCCGTCACCGTGATCGAGGTGAGCCCGAACCGCGTCACCCAGGTACGCGACGCGGAGCGCGACGGCTATCGCGCGGTCCAGGTCACCACCGGCGAGCGTCGTCCGAGCCGCGTCACGCGCCCCCAGGCCGGGCACTTCGCGAAGGCCGGCACGGCCCCGGGCCGCGGCCTGTGGGAGTTCCGGCTCGAGGACGGCGAGGGTGAGGAGCTGAACCCGGGCGACGAGCTGCCGCTGTCCCTGTTCGAGGGTGTCGGCCGCGTGGACGTCGCCGGCACCTCCAAGGGGAAGGGCTTCGCCGGCACGGTCAAGCGCTGGAACTTCCGCACCCAGGACGCCTCCCACGGCAACTCCCTGTCGCACCGCGTGCCCGGCTCCATCGGCCAGTGCCAGACGCCGGGGCGCGTGTTCAAGGGCAAGAAGATGGCAGGCCAGCTCGGCAACGAGCGGGTCACCGTGCAGAACCTCGAGCTCGTCCGCGTCGACGCGGAGCGTGGCTTGTTGCTGGTGAAGGGCGCGGTACCGGGTGCGATGGGCGGGGACGTGATCGTCCGGCCCGCCGTCAAGGTCCGCAAGAGCGCCTGAGCGCCGGGGCAGCAGAGGGAATCCGTCAGATGAATCTGAGCATCGCGGCGCCGGGCGCCGGCGCCGAGAAAGCGGTCGAGGTCTCCGAGGTCGCGTTCGGTCGCGAGTTCAACGAGGCGCTCGTCCACCAGGTCGTGGTCGCCTACCTCGCCGGGGCGCGGCAGGGCACGCGCGCGCAGAAGACCCGCTCCGAGGTCGCCGGCGGCGGTCGCAAGCCCTGGCGGCAGAAGGGCACGGGCCGCGCCCGGGCGGGCTCGATCCGCAGCCCGATCTGGCGCGGGGGCGGCACCACCTTCGCGGCGAAGCCGCAGGATCACTCGCAGAAGGTCAACCGGAAGATGTACCGGGGGGCCATGCGCTCGATCCTCTCCGAGCTCGTGCGCCAGGACCGTCTCGTGGTGGTCGAGTCCCTCGAGCTCGACGCTCCGAAGACGAAGGCCCTCGTCGCCCGTCTCGGCGAGCTCGGGCTCGGCTCCGCGCTGATCGTCACGGAGAACGTGGACGAGAACCTCTACCTCTCGGCGCGGAACCTGAAGGACGTGGACGTCCGCGACGTCGCGGCCACGGATCCCGTGAGCCTCATCAGCTTCGAGAAGGTGGTGGTCACGGTCGGCGCCCTGAAGAAGTTCGAGGAGATGCTGGCATGAACCTGGAGCGCCACTACAAGGTGATCCTCGGCCCGCACGTGACGGAGAAGAGCGCGCGCGCCGGCGAGCAGTCGAACGCCTACGCGTTCAAGGTCGCACCGGACGCCACCAAGCCGGAGATCCGCGCCGCCGTCGAGCATCTCTTCGGCGTGAAGGTCCAGGGCGTCACCACCGTGAACGTCAAGGGGAAGGTCAAGCGCACCATGCGCGGCCTGTCCCGCAAGAAGAACTGGAAGAAGGCCTACGTGCGCCTCGAAGAGGGGCACGAGATCGAATTCGCGCCGGTCGAGTAACGGGGAAGTCCCATGCCTGTCGTCAAGTCCAAACCCACGTCGCCCGGCCGGCGCTTCGTCGTCAAGGTCGTCACGCCGGAGCTGCACAAGGGCGGTCCGTACAAGCCCCTGCTCGAGAAGCAGTCGAACACGGGCGGGCGCAACAACGCCGGCCGCGTGTCCACGCGTCATCGCGGGGGCGGCCACAAGCAGCACTACCGGATCATCGACTTCCGCCGCGACAAGGACGGGATCCAGGGCGTGGTCGAGCGCCTCGAGTACGACCCGAACCGGAGCGCGCACATCGCCCTGGTGAAGTACGCCGACGGCGAGCGTCGCTACATCCTCGCACCGCGCGGAGTGACGGCCGGAACGCCGGTGATCTCGGGCGTCGACGCCCCGATCAAGCCGGGCAGCGCCATGCCCCTGCGCAACGTGCCCGTGGGGACCGTGGTGCACAACGTGGAGCTCAAGCCCGGCAAGGGCGGTCAGCTCGCGCGCTCCGCGGGCGCCAGCGCCCAGCTCGTGGCCCGCGAGGGCGCCTACGCCACGCTGCGGCTGCGCTCCGGCGAGATGCGCCGCGTGCTCTCCGAGTGCCGCGCCACGATCGGCGAGGTCGGCAACTCCGAGCACAGCCTGCGCTCCCTCGGGAAGGCCGGTGCCAAGCGCTGGCGCGGCGTGCGGCCCACGGTCCGCGGCGTGGCCATGAACCCGGTGGACCATCCGCACGGCGGTGGCGAGGGTCGTACCTCGGGTGGACGGCACCCCGTCTCGCCCTGGGGCGTCCCGACGAAGGGCTACAAGACGCGCAGCAACAAGCGCACCGACAAGATGATCGTGCGTCGTCGCCGGTCGCGGAAGTGATCGCGCCGGGACCGATCGAGCGATAGGAGAGCAGCGTGCCCCGTTCACTCCACAAGGGACCGTTCATCGACCTCCACCTCCTGAAGAAGGTCGAGAAGGCGGTCGAGACGAACGACAAGCGTCCGATCAAGACCTGGTCGCGGCGCTCCATGGTGATGCCGGAGATGGTCGGTCTGACGATCGCCGTCCACAACGGCAAGCAGCACGTGCCGGTCCTGATCAACGAGGAGATGGTCGGCCACAAGCTCGGCGAGTTCGCCCTCACGCGCACCTTCCGCGGCCACGCCGCGGACAAGAAGGCGCGGCGGTGACGCCGGAGGCCCACGAGGAACCGATGATGGAAGTGCAAGCGAAGGCCCGGCGCATCCGGATGTCCGCCCAGAAGGCGCGGCTCGTGGCGGACCAGATCCGCGGCAAGCACGTCGCCGCGGCGCTGGACATCCTGAACTTCAGCAACAAGGCGGCGGCGACGCCGATCCGCAAGTGCCTCGAGTCGGCGATCGCCAACGCCGAGCACAACGAGGGGGCGGATGTCGACGACCTCCGGGTCGCTCGTATCTTCGTCGACGAGGGCATGACGCTGAAGCGCATCAAGCCGCGAGCCAAGGGCCGGGCGGATCGCATCTTCAAGCGCACCTGCCACATCACGGTCGCGGTCACGGACGAGTGATTCGGCGCGGCCGGGCCCCGGTGGGCACGGCGGCGGGAACGGACAGTCGGGAGAACGACCCATGGGTCAGAAAGTCAATCCGGTCGGCTTCAGGCTCGGCGTCATCAAGGACCACAACTCGGTCTGGTACGCCGACGGCAAGGCCTACGCCGACAAGCTGCTGAACGACCTGCAGGTGCGCGACTACCTGCGGCAGCGGCTCGCCAACGCGTCCGTCAGCCGGATCCAGATCGAGCGCCCGGCCGAGACCGCGCGGCTCACGATCCACACGGCGCGGCCGGGGATCGTCATCGGCAAGAAGGGCGAGGACGTGGAGCGTCTGCGCGCGGACGTGGCGAAGCTCATGGGCGTGCCCGTGCACATCAACATCGAGGAGATCCGCAAGCCGGAGCTCGATGCGTACCTGGCGGCGGTCAACGTGGCCCAGCAGCTCGAGCGCCGCGTGCAGTTCCGCCGCGCCATGCGCCGGGTGCTCCAGAACGCCATGCGCCTCGGCGCCAAGGGCATCCGGATCCGGGTGGCCGGTCGCCTGGGTGGCGCGGACATCGCGCGCAGCGAGACCTACCGCGAGGGCCGCGTGCCGCTGCACACGCTCCGGGCGGACATCGACTACGCGACCGCCGAGGCGCGCACCACCTACGGCGTGATCGGCGTGAAGGTCTGGATCTTCAAGGGCGAGGTCATCGGTGGTCGCGAGGACGCGAAGGCCGCGGCCGCCGCGGGCTGAACGACTTTCGCTGAGGGACGAGGTTTCGAATCATGCTACAGCCCAAGCGCACGAAGTTCCGCAAGCAGCAGAAGGGCCGCAACCGTGGCCTGGCGCAGCGGGGCAGCACGGTCAGCTTCGGCGAGTTCGCCCTGAAGGCGGTCGGCCGCGGGCGCATGACCGCGCGTCAGATCGAGGCCGGGCGTCGTGCCATGACCCGGCGCGTGAAGCGCGGCGGGAAGATCTGGATCCGGGTGTTCCCGGACAAGCCGATCACCCAGAAGCCCCTGGAAGTGCGCCAGGGCAAGGGCAAGGGGAGCGTCGAGTACTGGGTCTGCCAGATCCAGCCCGGCCGCGTCCTCTACGAAATGGAAGGGGTCTCCGAGGAGGTGGCGCGCGACGCGTTCCGTCTTGCGGCCGCGAAGCTGCCGTTCGAGACCACCTTCGTGAAGCGGACGGTGATGTGATGAAGCCGACGGAACTGCGGGACAAGAGCGAGTCCGAGCTGCGCGACGAGCTCATGAAGCTGCTCAAGGAGCAGTTCAACCTGCGCATGCAGAAGGGCACCGGGCAGCTCGGTCAGACCCATCTGCTGCGCCAGACGCGGCGTGACATCGCCCGCGTGCGGACGGTCCTGCGCGAGAAGGCCGTGCAATGACGGACCAGGCGACCGAGAGCGGACAGTCGATGAGCGAGAACGTGCAGACGAACCCCCGCACCCTCTCCGGGACGGTGGTGAGCAACAAGATGGACAAGACCATCGTCGTGCTGGTCGAGCGCCGCGTGCAGCACCCGCTGTACGGCAAGATCGTGCGCCGGTCCAGCAAGGTCCACGCCCACGACGAGAACAACGAGTGCGAGATCGGCGACATCGTGACCGTGCGCGAGTCGCGGCCGATCTCGAAGAGCAAGACCTGGCGCCTCGTGAGCATCGACGAGCGCCCGGCCCGGGTTTGACGCGCGAACGTGGCAGGGACCGCCCTGGGGCGGCCCTCGTTGGAGAACGGCGATGATTCAGACGCAGACGATGTTGGATATCGCGGACAACAGTGGTGCGCGTCGCGTGATGTGCATCAAGGTCCTGGGCGGATCCCATCGCCGCTACGCGCGGGTCGGTGACGTGATCAAGGTCACCGTGAAGGAAGCGGCTCCGCGCGGCCGCGTGAAGAAGGGTCAGGTGGTCAACGCCGTGGTCGTGCGCACGCGCAAGGGCGTGCGCCGCCCGGACGGATCCGTGATCCGTTTCGACGACAACGCGGCCGTGCTGCTGAACAACCAGCTGCAGCCCATCGGCACGCGCATCTTCGGGCCGGTGACCCGCGAACTGCGCAGCGAGAACTTCATGCGCATCGTCTCGCTCGCGCCGGAAGTGCTCTGAGCGCGGGCACAGGACAGGCGGAGAGAGAGCCATGCGCAAGATCAAGCGCGACGACGAGGTGGTCGTCATTGCAGGCAAGGACAAGGGCAAGCGCGGAGAGGTGCTCCGGGTGCTCGACGACGGTCGTGCGATCGTCTCCGGCATCAACATGATCAAGAAGCACACCCGCCCCGATCCCTATCGTGGCATCGAGGGCGGGATCGTGGAGAAGGAAGCACCGATCCAGCTGTCGAACCTTGCGATCTGGAACGCGGACGAGAGCCGCGCCGATCGCGTGGGCTTCCGGGTGGAGGAGGACGGCACCAAGGTGCGGTTCTTCAAGTCCACCGGAAAGGCCCTCTGATCCCGACGGACAGGCGACGATGAACAAGCTCTACGAGAAGTACCGCAGCGAGATCGCCCCGAAGCTGATGGAGCAGTTCTCCTACCGCTCCGTCATGGAGGTGCCGCGCCTCGAGAAGATCACCCTCAACATGGGGCTCGGCGAGGCCGTGGGCGACCGCAAGATCCTCGAGGCGGCCACCAACGACATGGCGCTGATCGCCGGGCAGAAGCCGGTGGTGACCGTGGCGCGCAAGTCCATCGCGGGCTTCAAGATCCGTGACGGCTACCCCATCGGGTGCAAGGTCACGCTCCGCCGCACGCGCATGTACGAGTTCCTGGAGCGCCTGATCGACATCTCGATCCCGCGGCAGCGCGACTTCCGCGGCATGTCGCCGAAGGCCTTCGACGGGCGCGGCAACTACTCCATGGGCTTCAGCGAGCAGATCGTGTTCCCGGAGATCGACTACGACAAGGTCGATCGGCTCCGGGGCCTGGACATCAACATCACGACGACCGCGCGCACCGACGAGGAAGGCCGTGCGCTGCTGGCCGCTCTCAATTTCCCGTTCCGGACCGCAGGACAGGCGTAATGGCGAAGGTTTCCATGATCGAGCGCGAGAAGAAGCGCGCCAAGGCAGCCGCCCGGTACGCGAAGAAGCGTGCCGAGCTCAAGGCCATCATCAACGACCGGGAACTCCCGGAAGAGGAGCGCTGGGCGGCGCAGGTGAAGCTGCAGAAGCTTCCCCGGGACGCGAGCCCCGTGCGTCAGCAGCGCCGGTGCCGCATCACCGGTCGGCCGCACGCGGTCTACCGGAAGTTCGGCCTCGGGCGGAACAAGCTGCGCGAAGCGGCCATGCGCGGCGACGTGCCCGGCCTCGTCATGTCGAGCTGGTGAGCCCGGGAGAGACCACGCCATGAGCATGCAGGACCCGATCTCCGACATGCTGACCCGCATCCGCAACGCCCAGGCGCGGAAGAAGGTCAGCGTGACCATGCCCTCCTCGAAGGCGAAGGCCGCGATCTGCGCGGTGCTGAAGGAAGAGGGCTACATCGCGGACTACGCGGTGAGCGAGGGCGCGAAGCCCGAGCTGACCGTGGAGCTGAAGTATCACGAGGGCGCGCCGGTGATCGAGGAGATCCAGCGCGTGAGCCGGCCGGGGCTGCGGAAGTACCGCCCCACGGACGAGCTGCCGGCGGTGCGCGGCGGGCTCGGGGTCGCCATCGTGAGCACGAGCAAGGGCGTCATGACGGACCGCGCTGCGCGGGCCGCGGGCGTCGGTGGCGAGGTGCTCTGCACCGTCTTCTGACGAGTCGGATCGAACCATGTCGAGAGTAGCGAAGGACCCCATCGTCCTGCCCAGCGGCGTCGAGGC
>JAZBPF010000190.1:0-7034 GCA_036351515.1 Pseudomonadales bacterium
CGAAGAGCCGCGGGACCACGTTGTAGAGGTGGTAGGCCTCCATCTCCGTGGCGACCGTCGCCTTCAGGGTCTGCAGCCGCGAGAGGATCCAGCGGTCGAGCACCGTCGCCGGCTCCGCGAGCCCGTCCCGGGCCGGGCAGAAGCCGTCGATCTCCGC
Source organism: Pseudomonadales bacterium (assembly GCA_036351515.1). Lineage (GTDB taxonomy): Bacteria > Pseudomonadota > Gammaproteobacteria > Pseudomonadales > Azotimanducaceae > JAZBPF01. Next base: position 158 of record JAZBPF010000190.1, read on the forward strand.
GTAGGTCACGAGGAAGTTGAAGGCGTTGTACCAGGGCAGGAGCGCGCGGCGCGTCATGTCGCGCACGCCCGCGTCCGTGAAGCGCTGCTCCTCGGCGCGCACGAGCCCCGAGTTGATCAGGTACAGGCGCAACGCGTCCGCCCCGTAGGTCTCCATGAGATCGTCGGGCGGCGTGAAGTTGCGCTTGGACTTCGACATCTTCGTGCCGTCCTCGGCCAGCACCAGGCCGTTGACGATCACGTTGGTGAAGGCCGGGCGGTCGTAGAGCGCGGTGGCGAGCACCGTCAGCGTGTAGAACCAGCCCCGGGTCTGGTCGAGACCCTCGGCGATGAACTCCGCCGGGAAGCCCGCCTCGAAGAGCTCGCGGTTCTCGAAGGGGAAGTGGAGCTGCGCGTAGGGCATGGAGCCCGACTCGAACCAGCAGTCGAGCACCTCCGGGACGCGCCGGTAGACGCCGTCCTCGCCGTCCACGGTGAAGGTGAGCGGATCCACGTGCTCCCGATGCAGGTCCTCCACGCGCACGCCCGTGCGCTCGGCGAGCTCGTCGATGGAGCCGATGCACACCACGGTGCCGGTGACGTCGTTCACCCACAGGGGCAGCGGCGTGCCCCAGACGCGGTTGCGGGAGATCGCCCAGTCGCGCGCGCCCTCGAGCCAGTTGCCGAAGCGGCCGTCGCGGATGTGCTCGGGGACCCAGTGCACCTGCGCGTTCACGGCGAGCAGCCGTTCGCGCAGGGACTCCACCTTCACGTACCAGGAGGGGATCGCCCGGTAGATGAGCGGCGTGTCCGACCGGTAGCAGTAGGGATAGCTGTGCACGAGCACGTCCTGCTCGTAGAGCGTCCCCGCGTCCTTGAGATGGCGGATGATGTCGCGGTCCGCCTCCTTCACGTGGCGCCCGGCGAAGTCCGGCACCTCCTCCGTGAAGGTGCCTTCCAGGGTGACCGGCACCACGAGGGACTCGATGCCGTGCTCCCGGAGCACGCGGTAGTCGTCCTCGCCGAAGGCCGGCGCCTGGTGCACGAGCCCCGTGCCGTCGTCGTCGGTCACGTAGGCGTCCGCGACGACGCGGAAGGCGCCCTGCTCCTGCTCCCGCGCGAAGTACGGGAAGAGCGGTCGGTAGCGCCGCCCCTTCAGGTCGATGCCCTTCAGGCGCTCCTCGATCTCGAGCTCGTGGCGCTTCGCGTAGGCCTCGTAGCGGTTCGCGGCGAGGTAGAAGGCGACGTCGCGCTGCCGGTCCCGGACCTTCAGGTAGTCGAGGTCGGGCCCCACGCAGACCGCGAGGTTCGAGGGCAGGGTCCAGGGCGTCGTGGTCCAGACGGCGAGGTAGGCGTCCTCCTCCTCGAGCTCGAGGAGTACGGTGATCGCCGGGTCCTGCACTTCCTTGTAGTTCAGCCCCGCCTCGAAGTTCGACAGCACGGTGCCGAGGGCCGTGGAGACGGGCACCACCTTCAGGCCCTGGTAGACGAGGTCCTTCTCCCAGAGCTGCTTGACCACCCACCAGACCGATTCCATGAACCAGGGGTCCATGGTCTTGTAGTCGTGGTCGAAGTCCACCCAGCGACCCAGGCGCGTGATCGTCGTGCGCCACTCCTGGGTGTAGCGCTGGACGATGGCCCGGCAGGCGTCGTTGTAGCCCTTCACACCGAGCTTCTCGACCGCCTCGAGGGCGCTCATGCCATGCTGCTTGTCGATCTCGTGCTCGACGGGCAGGCCGTGGCAGTCCCAGCCGAAGCGCCGCTGGACGTAGCGCCCCTTCATGGTGAAGTAGCGCGGAATGATGTCCTTGATCGTCGATGCGACCAGATGGCCGTGGTGCGGCAGGCCCGTGGCGAAGGGCGGACCGTCGTAGAAGATGTAGGGCGGCGCGTCGCGCGTCTGCTCGAGAGAGCGCTCGAAGATGCGCGCCTCCTCCCAGAATGCCAGGACGCGATGCTCGGCCTCGACGAAGGAGAAGCCTTCGCGCTCGACGGGTGCGGATTCGGACACGGTCAGAGGATCCTGCAGCGGTGGGCGGGAATACGCGGAGGCGCGATTGTACACGCGGCTCCCGAGCCGGGCAGCCGCAGGCGCCGTCGCCGCGGTGCCGGGAGATGCGCATCGCGCAGGCCGCGCACCCGCTGCGAACCGCTCCCGCCGGACGCTAGCGCCCGGGCGCGAGGGCCTGCGGCAGGGTGCAGCGGAGCAGCGCAGGCTCGAACACGGCACCGACGAGCAGCTCATGGTCCCAGGCGGCGGCGACGCTGGCCCCGGAGAGCCGCGCCCCGTCATCCGCGAGCACGGGTTCCACTCGCCCCTCGACGAGACGGTGGATCACCCAGGGTGAGCGCGCGGCCGGGTCCCGCGCGTGGGCGCGGAAGGCGCGCAGCCCGGTGTGCGACGCGATCCAGATGCTGCCGTCCGGCGCGCGGTCGAGGTTGTCCGGCGCCGCGCCCAGTGCGATCCGCGACGGGGCCTCGAGGTCGACGCGACCGGACAAGGGCTCGCGCGCATAGCGCAGCACGCGCGCGCCCAGGGTCTCCGCCACCAGGAGCGCGCCGTCCGCATCGAGCGCGACGCCGTTCGCCATGCGGCGGCCGGGCACGACGATCCGGAAGCCCCGTCCCTCGCTGTAGAGCACGCTGCCGAAGCCGAGATCCGTGCCCAGGGCGAGCAGATCCTCGAGGGGGCGCAGCCATCCGCGTCGCGCACCGTGATCGTTGCTGACGTAGAAGCGGTCGCTGCCGTCCACGCCCGGAGCCACGGCGAGGACATCGTTCGGCGAGACGAGCGCGTCTCCCGCGTAGGTCGCGAGATGCCGCGCCCGAGCGACGCCGTCGAGGTCGATGCGGAACAGCTCGATCGTGTGCCGTCCCGCCGGATGATTGACCACCAGCGCGTGGAGCGCAGCGCCGTCACGCAGGAGGGAGAGCCCGTGCGGACGGAAATCCGCCGGTCCGTCGTGCGGCAGGGGACGGACGCTGTCCGCCCGGCGATTCAGGTCGAGCAGGAAGAGACCGCCCTGGCGCTCCGGGCGGCGCCGGTCGTGCGCGGCAATCACCGCGATGCCCGACGTCCGGTCGATCTGCAGGTCCTCGGGGCCGGCCGGCGCGTCGATCCGCCGACACTGCACGCCCGCCGCACTCGCGCTGGCCGGGGCCGGAGGCACACGCCCGCGAAGATCGAGCACGAGCAGCACCGCCGCCCCGGCGGCCGCGAGAAGCAGCAGCAGGCGGCGCAGGCGCGGCATGCGGGATCGTCGCGGGACCGTCACGAGCGCCGCGCGTCCGGATCGCGACGCAGCGCCTCGAGGAGCGGAACGTCCGCCGGGGCCAGGACGGCGGGCGCGAGCCGCGCCGGATCGACCCAGAGCACCGCATCGTGCTCGCGCGCGTCCGGCTCGCCGTGCAGGAGCCGCGCGCGCCAGCCCTCCAGACGGATCACCCGGTCCCGGCCCGGGGCGCGGCTCACGGCGAGCTCCTCGATGGGCTCGACGACGATGCCCAGCTCCTCCTCCAGCTCACGGACGAGCGCGGCGGCCGCCGTTTCTCCGGCCTCGATCTTGCCGCCGGGAAACTCCCAGTGACCCGCCAGATCCATGGCCGCCGACCGGCGCGCGATCAGCACCAGGCCCGCCCGGACCACCAGGCCGGCCACCACGCGAAGCTCCCGGGGCTCGTGCATCGACAGACTCCCATTCCGTGCAGGCCGCGAGCGGCGGCGGCCCCCCGTACCGCAGGGGCACCGGTCCACTCCGGCACCGCTCTTCTCCTGCGAGGCAAATGCTGCAATCGTTGCCGCTCCGCGTCCGCACGCCGCGTCCGCGCGCCGCGCGCGCCTTCCGGAGCCTTCATCGCCATGGGCCCCTCTGCACAGGACGCGAAGCCCTCCGCCGCGGCGTCGGCCGCCCCGCCCGGGGCGACGCAGCGCGATCTCACCGGCTATCTCGGCGGCGCGGCCTTCTGGCTCGCGGGCGCGAATCTCCAGCAGTTCCTCGTCACCTGGATCCTCGTGGGCATGCTCGCCGAACCGGGCAGCCGCGTCGGCGCCGCACAGCTCGCCATCGCCCTGCCGGGGTTCCTCCTCATGCTGCTCGGCGGCGGTGTCGGCGACCGCGTGGACGCGCGACGCCTGCTCCTGCGGGTGCATGGTCTCGCCCTGCTGCCGCCGCTCGCCATGGCGGCCGCCGTCTCCGGGGGCGCGCCGAGCTATCTGCTGACCATCGTCTTCGGCGTTGCGGTCTCGGCCCTCGCCGGCTTCTCCGAGCCCGGTCGCGCCGCGCTCCTGTCGCGCGTGGCCGTGGGCGACATCCAGCGGACCGTGGTCCTGAGCACCGTCGTCTCCGCGGTCTTCGGCCTCGGCGGCACCTGGCTCGGAGGCCGCATCGACCTGCTCGGCCTGGACCGGGTGCTCCTGCTTCAGGCGGCGCTCTTCGGCCTGGGCGGCCTCGCGCTGGCCCGGGTGCATCCGGCGCTGACCGCACGCGCCCCGGCCCCGCGCCCCGGCGCTGGCGAGGCGCTCGCGAGCCTGCGCGACGGTCTGCGCATCCTCTGGCGGACCCCCCTGCTGCGCGCGCTCATCGGCCTGAACTTCCTCTCCAGCGTGTGCAACGCGGGCGCCTGGTTCGTCGTCTATCCCTTCCTGGTCACGCGTCTCTTCGAAGGCGATGCGGGGCGCCTCGCCCTGCTCACCATGCTCTTCTTCAGCGGCAGCATCGCCTCGAATCTGGTCCTGCTGCGCGTGCTGCCGACGGCCCGACCGGGGCGCCTCTATCTGATCATGCAGCTCACGCGCATCGCCGTGCTCGGCCTGCTCGTGCTCGCGCCCTCGCTCTGGATCCTGGCCCTGGCGACCTTCGCCTGGGGCATGAACATGGGCGTCACCAACACCATGGCCCGCGCCCTCGTGCAGGCCGAGGCGCCGGAGGCGCATCGGGCGCGGGTGCTCAGCGTCTTCATCCTCGGCACCATGGCGGCCGCGCCCCTGGGCGCCGTGCTCCTGGGCACCCTCGTCGATCTCGCGGGGATCCGAGCCGGCTTCGTGCCGGCCCTGGTCGCCTCCTGCGTCATCTTCGCGATCGGGATCCTCGCCACGCCGCTGTGGTCGCACCGCGACCGGTCCGCGCCCTGATCGCGACGACCGGGTCAGCGCGTGCCGAGGATGTACTCGGCGGTGAGCGCGGGATCCTCCATGGGGATGAAGTGCGAGTGATCATCGAGCAGCACGTCCCGGCCCTCGGGGAAGCGGCTCGCCAGCTCCGGCCAGGTCGGCGAGGCACTGAAGTCCATGACGTCCCGCTCGCCCGTGCGCGGTTTCGCGCGCAGTACCGTGACGGGGATCCGCACCCGGTCGATGAGCGCATAGATGTCCCGGCCCGCACTGCCCACGTAGATCGACGCCTCGATGCGCGGCGGACAGGCGAGCACGAAGCCCTCGCCGTGCTCGTCGGGGAGCACGCCGTAGCGGCAGTAGTCCTCGAGCACGTCCCGATCCCAGGCCGAGAAGGGCAGGCGCCCCTCGAAGCGCGCGAACATCTCCTGCCAGTCCGTCCAGGCATTGCGGCGCTTGGCGGTCGGATGCGCCTCGCCGTCGATCCACTGACCGCGCGCGGCATAGACGTCCGGCGCCATGATCACCGGATCGACGAGGAGCAGCCGGGAGAAGGCGCCGGGCACCAGCGCCGCGGCCTCCGCGACGCTGTAGCCGCCCATGGAATGGCCGACCCCGATGGCGTCGCGCAGGCCTAGGGCCTCCACGAGGGCGGCCACGTCCGCGCCGAAGGTGTCCCAGGAGAAGGGCGGGGTCTTGCCGCTGCGGCCATGACCGCGCAGATCCACCGCGATCACGTGGCGCCCGGGGAGCCGCGCCACCACGCGATCCCAGCAGCGCGCGTGAAACCCCGTGGCATGCACGAGCAGGATGGTCGGCCGGATCGCATCCGCCCGGCCCCATTCGAACCAGACGAGCTCCACGCCGTTGACCTGGCGTCGATGCTCCCGAGGCACGTCACTCATGAACCGGATCCCTGTTGCGGAACGGACCGCGCGATCCTACGCAGGGGATCGGTCTCGTGCACGGGGACGTTTGACGGCTCCGCAAGCGCCCTCGTATAACCGGTCGCGTCCCCCGGGCCTTCCCGGCAACCGCCTGCGCGTCGCGTGGACGGCGGACCCTGCCGGAGTGATGCATGGACAGCGCACGCGCCCTCTTCGCCAACGACGCCTTCTATCTCGCCTTCGCCCAGCGCGACCTCGAGGCCATGGACCGGCTCTGGGCCCGACGTCATCCCGTCGCCTGCATCCATCCGGGCTGGGCGACGCTGCACGAGCGCGCCGCAGTCATGGAGAGCTGGTCGGGGATCCTGGCCAATCCCGACGCGCCCATGGTGACCGTGGATCACGCCCGGGCGCTCGGCTTCGGCGACACCGTGCTCGTCACCTGCTACGAGCGCATCGGCGACCAGGCCCTCGCGGCATCGAATCTGTTCGTCCTCGAGGACGGCGAGGCCCGCCTCGTCCATCACCAGGCCAGCCCCTGCGCCGAACCCCCTGCGCCGGAACTGTCGGGACCCGCACTTCAGTAGCGCGCCCCGGTCGGCGCCCCGTGCGAGCACGCTTCAGCGGCGATCCGAACATCCCAGCGCAGATCTGTCGCCGCTGAAGCCGGCTCGCACAGGGGCCCTCGCGACGCCCGACGTGGGAGCACGCTTCAGCGGCGATCCGAACAACTCAGCGCAGAGCGATCGCCGCTGAAGCCGGCTCGCACAGGGGCCCTCGCGATGCCCGACGTGGGAGCACGCTTCAGCGGCGACCGGGACACGCCGGTCAGAGCGGAATCGCCGTCCGCTTGGTCACCGTGCGCAGCGTGAAGCTCGACTTCACCCGGGAGACGTGCGGCA
>JAZBPF010000191.1:0-2974 GCA_036351515.1 Pseudomonadales bacterium
GAGGCCGTCACGGACGGCGCCTACCAGCTCGTGGAGCGTCCCGCTTCCATGCCCAGCGTCTTCTCGAGGGCGGCGAGCAAGGAGCGCTGCGCCTGCGTGGGCGCGCCCTCGGATTCGCTCACCGTGCGGACCATGCGCAGCAGGGACTCCTTCTGCCGGGGCTCGTAGCGATCGAGCGTCGGCGCGAGGATCTGCCCGACCTGTCCCGCGACGTCGACGACGTCCTTCAGCAGGTACGAGGATGCCGCCCAGTGCTCCTGGGCCACCTGCTCCGTGCTCTTGAACTCCTCCTGGAACAGCCGGAGCACTTCGGCCTTCTGCTCCCGCGTGACCTCGCCGTCGCCGCGCGCGGCGGCCACCACGAGGAGCGCCGCGGCCTCCAGCGGGGACTCGAGGCGGTGAATCGGGTGCGTCCCGAGCTGGCGCTCCCAGCGCCGTCGGCGCACCCAGAAGAACGGATTGAAGGAATTCAGATCGACGCCGGCGTTCTGGAGCCGCAGCAGGGCCCAGATCAACCCGGCCGTCGCGGTGAGCAGACCGATGAGGATGTGCATGACGAGGCCTCCGTGCCCGGTCGGCCGCTGCGTCGGCCGACCCCAGTCTCCCTGAGCCGCCATCATACTGCGCGTGGTCCCGGTGGAAAGCTCGAGCGCATCCACGCTCGTTGCGGAATCCGGACGTCCGATCATCGCCGCTGAAGCGGGCTCCCACAGGCCTGCTCGACGAGCCCTCTGTGAGAGCCCGCTTCAGCGGCGACTCCCCGGCCCCGTCGCCTCCCTACGCCAACCCCTGACACCACGGGTCCGGATTCATGTCATCGGGCAGTCGCGGAGGCTCGTCCGGCGCCGAGAACCGCGCCTTGAACGTGAACGCACGCGCCGTGGGCCCGAAGTGCTCGAGCTGCCAGATCCGCGCGAGACCCTCGTCGATGCTCGGCTCGTGTCCGGCGGGCACCCACCAGAGCGCCTGGTGCGCCCCGGAGAGGCGCTCGAAGAACTCCCGGCGGCGCGCCATCACGGGCGTGTGGGCGCTGCGGTAGACGAACTCGAAGAGCGCCTCGGCCGTCTCCCAGACCGATAGGTTCACGATGAAGCGGGGATCCGCCGTCGGCTTGAACTCGGTGGCGTCGCCGCGCTCCGACTGCAGGCGCCAGACGAAGCCCGGAGAGACGTCCGCGAGCGCGTTGATGCGGTCCAGCTCGTCGAAGAAGGGCTGGACGCGCGGATCGCCCTCGTCTGCGGCGAGGCGGCCGATGTTGATCTGGGCGAGGTGCCAGGCGGGCATCCGTTCCTCCGTAGCGCGTCTTCCTGAAGCCTGCAGCGTACCAGCAGCGAAGGGGGGTTCCTCGCCGGCTTCGGACCATCCGGCTTCCGTGGAAACGGGACTCGTGCTCGCGCGCGACACCGCCCGATCCGGAACGGGTGAACGGTCGCGGAGCCTGCGCATGCGCGTGAAGCTCTCGGTCGGCGCGCGAGGCCCTCACCGCACGCCGGGCGGCCTCTCCTGCAGGCGAACGTTCCTCACCGGCGGCGCCGCCTCTGCGAGGCATCCGCCGCCGTACGCTCCAGGGCCACGTCCAGTGCGACCGGCTCCTCGAACCCGAGCAGGCGACGAATCCGGGTCGTGTCGGTGGCCATGGGAACCCCGAGGTTCAGGCCGAGCCCCTGAACCCAGCCGAACGCCGGATGCTCCGGGTCGTCCGTGACCTCGATCGGCCCGGGCCACCCCAGGCACTGCCGCCAGCGTTCGGCCCAGGTCCCGTGGTCCACGGGACGGGCCTCTCCGACATTGAACACCTCGTCTCGTGCCGCGGGGTGCTCGACGGCGCGGGCGATCGCGGCACCGACGTTCTCGACATAGCCGTAGCTGCAGACCCAGCTCGCCCAGGGCGCCGGCAGCACCAGCGGCTCCCGGCTCGTGCGCATGTGGTCGATCGCCCAGGCGAAACGCCGGTTTCGATCGCCTGGTCCGTAGACCATGGGCAACCGCAGGATGGTCCAGCTCCCGCGCCGCCGCCGGACCATCTCCTCGATCGGGATCTTGTCGTACTCGGCGAGCAGCTCGCGATCCGCGCCGCTCGCGTCCGGATCCAGGTGCCGGTAGGGACGCCGGGTGGTCCGCAGAGGTGCGTCCTCGCGCAGCGGCGCGAACTCGGGCTCCCCCTGCGCGTGGCCCTGCAGCAGTTCGTAGTTCCGGTACACGTCCCCGGAGCCGAGCAGGACGTAGTGCGGCACGACGTCGTCCAGAACCCGCAGCAGCCGCTCCGAGGCGCGCGCGGTCATGGCGAGGAGATCGACCAGCGCCTCGATCCCCTCTCGCCGACAGAACTCGGCGATCTCGTCCGGCCGCGTCCGGTCCAGGCGCACAGGTCGAGCCATGCTCGCAGCAGGATCCCGAAGGCTGCGCGCGGCCGCCGTCACCTCGTGCCCCGCCGCCGCGAGCCGCGCGACGAGAGGCGGTCCGATGAATCCGGTCGCGCCGAGCACGAGCACACGCACGGGAACGACCTAGCGCCCGGTGGCCGTGCGCGCCCTCGGACGTTGCGCACGGTCTTCTGCCTCGCGCGGGGGCACGGCCTCCGTCTCGACACCCGATCGACTCGACGGCCCCCGCAGATCCTCGTGAAGCCACACCATCCGGTCCAGGAACCAGAGCTTGGTGAGCATCGCGACGGTCAGACCCAGCAGCGTCGGCAGCGGATCGAGCCGCACGAGCCCGACCAGGAGCACCAGGGCGCCGATCGCGGATGCGCCCGACAGCAGGCGCACGACGCGGCGGTGGTGCCGCGGGAGATCGACGGCGTCGTGGGCGAGCCAGAGTCGCTCCCCGAGGACGCCACGCGACATCCAGTGATCGGTCGACGCGGGAGGCGGGAAGACCCTCGGGTTCGCCCACGCCCAGAGCCCCACGAGCAGAACCGGCAGCAGGAACCACCACCCGATCCACAGTCGGCTCCAGGCGGCGAGGACCAGAA
>JAZBPF010000192.1:0-4769 GCA_036351515.1 Pseudomonadales bacterium
GCGAGATAGAGGGAATCGAGATAGAGGGCGCCGGTCCCCGTCGTGTAGAAGGACGGCCGCACCGGGCCCACGAGCACGCCGGTCACGGAACGGAACAGGCGCAGCGTCTCCGGCGGCAGGCGCTGCAGCACGGAGCGCAGCTGCTCGGCCATCCAGGGCTCGGCGACGAGCACGCGTTCCATCACCTCGTCGAGCGTCGGGGCGTCGGTCTCCTGCCCGAGGAGCGGCAGCGTGGCGGTGGTGCAGCTGCCGTTCGCGCCGTCGACGCCGGGGTCCACGAGGCAGCGGACCAGCACGTCCGCCCAGGGTCCGTCCGCCACCGCCGGCGCCACCGCGCGCGGGATCGTGAACGGAGAGGGTTCCGGCGTCGGCGCGGTGGGCGGATCCGGGGTGAGCGTCGTCGGCGGCGGGGCCGGGGCGGCGCTGCCGCCTCCGCCGCCGCAGCCGGCCACGATCGTGAACAGGCACGCGGCGAACACGCCGCGCAGGCGAGGCATCCCTGCCATCTCTTCTGCACCTCGATCCCGAGGGAATGATCGGAAGATACTCCGCCCCCGGCTCCGTGCCCACGAATCCGTCACGCTTCGGCGCCGCGACCGCCCCGCTCGAGCCGCACGGGCAGCGCGCTCCCCACGTCGAGGTGCACGTCGCGCTGCGGGAAGGCGATGACGATGCCCGCCGCGGCGAAGCGGCGATAGATCGCCGCGTGGAGTTCGCTCAGCACACCCAGGCGCCGGTCCCCGTTCGCGAGGTAGGCCCGGAGCATGAGCACGACGGCGTCGTCGCCGAAGCGGTCCAGGGTCACGAGCGGGGGCGGGTCCGTGAGCACCTCCGGGTGCTCCGCCGCGGCCTGGCGGAGCTGCTCGAGGGCCGCGTCCGCGTCGGTGCCGTAGGCGACGCCGACGGTGACGACCACGCGCGTCATGGGATCGGAGAGCGTCCAGTTCAGGAGCCGGCCGGAGATGAACTCCTTGTTCGGGACCACGAGCTCCTTCAGGTCCCAGTCGCGGATCGTCGTCGCCCGGATGTTGATGCGCGTGACGATGCCGGAGGTCTCGCCCACGGTGACCGTGTCGCCGACGCGGATCGGCCGCTCGAAGAGGATGATCAGGCCGGAGACGAAGTTGGCGACGATCTCCTGGAGGCCGAAGCCGATGCCCACGCCGAGGGCGGCCACGAGCCACTGGATCTCGGACCAGCTGCCGCCGAGGGCGTTGAACACGGCGACGATGCCGATGCCCACCACCGTGTAGCGCAGCAGCGTGTCCACCGTGTAGCGCCCGCTCGCGCTCACGGCGAGGCGCTCGAGGAGCGCGAACTTCAGCAGGGACGGCAGGCCCCGGGCGGCGGCCACCGTCGCGAGGACGATGATCCCGGCGACGAGGAGGTCGCCGAGCGTGACGGGCAGCGTGCGCGGCTCCCCGTCGACGACCTCGTTGCGGGTCCACAGGCCGACCTCGTCGAGGATGCTGAAGGCCGGCAGCACCTGCGACCAGATCAGCCAGAGCCCGACGGCGCCGGCGAAGAGCAGGGTGGTCGTCAGCAGCCGGCGGCTGTCGGCGTCCAGGGCGGCGAGGTTCAGCTCCGGTTCCTCCGCGTCCACGGCGGCCGCGGCGGCCTCCTCGGAGCTGGCGCTCTCTCCCGCCTCGCCCGCCCGTCCGTCGCGGGCCGCGGTCTGGGCGGCGCGGATGCGCTCGAGCATGGCCTGGAACTTCACCCGCCGGCGCACCAGCAGGAGCCAGCGCAGCACGAGGGCGCGGACCACCGCGAGCCCGAGCATCAGCCAGGCCGAATGCACGAGGTAGATCGCGAGGGTGCCCGCGGTGTAGCCGTAGCCCGCGAGCCAGAGCACGAGGAGCACGGGCGGGATCACCAGCAGGGCGCCGGTCCAGAGACCGCGCAGCCGCGCGAGGGCGCGCTCGGGCATGCGGTCGAGCATGGGCCGGAGCACGCCGCCGTGCGGTCGCAGGATGCGCAGGAAGAGCAGCTGGAGCGCCACGAGCACGACGATCAGGCCGACCGATTCGCTGCCGCCGACGAGGGTGCCGTTGTCGAGGGCGCTCCCGGCCCGGAACAGGAAGATGCCCGCCGGCAGGGCGATGACGAACCAGCGCAGCTCCCGGCGCAGGCGCGCCACGGCGTCCGGCGCCCAGCGGAAATGGCGCAGGGCCAGCCCGTCGCTGCGACAGAGATCGAGCGCGGCGCGCACGAAGAAGTACTCGAGGGCGGCCCAGGACAGGCCGCCGGCGATGGCGAGCGAGCTGGCCGCCGCCTCGGCGTTGCGCTCCACGAGCAGGGCCAGGGCCGCGACGAAGGCCGCCGGGGCGGCGGCCGCAGCCAGCACGGCGGCGAGCGCCCGGAAGCTGTAGCGCATCCGGTCCGTGCTCACGCGCCGCAGGGGCGCGGCGAGTCGGTCCGCGCGCCGCAGCAGGCGCCGCCGCTGCAGCACCGCGAAGGCGAGGAGCAGGGAGGCCAGCGCCGTGAGCGGGGCGCGGCCCGCGCCGGCGGCGAGGTCCAGGCCGAGGCGGGCCCAGCGCGCGGGATGGAAGAGCTCCACGAGGTCCGCGACGACGGTGGGGAGCAGGTCCAGGTTCACCGGCACCGAGCTGCGGATCCACAGCAGCCGGCGGGCCAGATAGGCGTCGTAGGCCTCCACCGCCGCGAGGAGCTGACGCTGGGCGATCTCCAGCTCTCCGAGGGCCCGCAGCAGCGCGCCGCTCGCGTCGAGGGCCTGCCGCAGGAGTTCGAGTCGGGCCTCCGCCAGCGTGCGCAGGTCCGTCCGGAGCGTGCCGACCTGCTCCGGCGGCGCATCGGCGAGCGAGGCCTCCACGAAGGCCGCCACCGGGATCAGCGCCTGCCGCTCCTCCGCCAGCTGGATCTGGCGCAGGCCCAGCTCCGCGATCAGCGTCTCCTGCTCGCGGCGGCTGCGACGGATCGCCCGATCGTCCGGGAGCGCCCGACGTCGATCCAGGAGCACGCGCCCCAGGGCCTGGGTCAGGCCGGCCAGTTCCACCTTGCGCCGCGTGGAGACGAATTCCTCCTCCAGTGCCGCGGCGCGCGCGAGCAGCGCGTCGTCCTCGCCCGAGTAGCGCTCGAGCCGTGCGGTGATCCCGGAGAGTTCCTCGCTCAGCTCCGCGTTGCGTTCGGCGAGGGCGCGGACCACCGGTGGGGAATCGGCATAGGCGCGCCGGATGGCCCGGGCCTCCGCGAGGGCCGCGTCCGCCTCGATCCGGCGGCGCTCGGTGACCACCGCCTCGATGCGCACCGCGCGCTCCCGCGTCGCCTCGACCGCGCGCCGCGCCAGGGCGTCGCGGAGCCCGAGGCGCTCGATCCGTGCGGGGTGGGTCAGGAGTTCCTGTTCGAGGCGGCGGATCTCCGCCTCGAGGGCGGCCGCGCGGGCCGCGGCGGCGGCCTGCCGGGCCCGGACGACGGCCTCCGGATCGTCCGGCGCCGTGGGAAGCGCCGCGGCGGCTTCCGTGGCGGCGGCCCGCTCCTCGCGGGCGAGGGCGAGGCGCTGCCGGGCGGCGTCCGGGCGCGCGGCTTCCTGTTCGTAGCGGGCGCGCATGTTGCCGGCGCGGGCCTCGGCCGTGGCGAGTTCCGCCTTCACCTCGGCCAGCCTCGCCTCCAGGACCTCGATCGGCGCCTCGGCGTCCACCTCCGGCGCGGCCACCGCGGCGTCGATCTCCTCGAGGCGCGCGAGCGTGGCCCGCAGCGCCGCGGTCTCCTCCGGCGCGCTCGCGGCGGCCTCGCTCAGGGCCGCCGCCTCCTCCCGCAGGGTCCGGGCGCGCTCGAGATTCCCGGCCGCCCGCCGGTAGAGCTCCAGCAGCCGTTCCCGGACCCCCTCGGCCAGGTCGCCGTCCGTCTCGATGGCGGCGATCCGTCGCTGCACGTCCGCGAGGTCGACGCCGAGGGCACTCGTGCCCGCCTCCTCGCTCCGGACCGTGGCCGGAGCGAGCGCGAGCAGCGCCAGCAGGAGCCCTGCGATCCCGCACCTCATGGGTACCCGTTCCCCGTGTCGTGCCCCGGGACCGGCCGGGGCGCAGGCGCAATCCTACGGGAGACGGGTGCCGGCCCGGGACCCGTCCGACGACGGAGCCGGGACCGCCCGAGGGCTCCGAGCAGTGGCTTTGCCGACGACCGGGGCGGTAATCTTCCTCGTTCTCTTTCTCGACGAGGATTCGATCCATGTCCCACCTGCTCGAACGGTTCCTGCTCGCGGCGGCCCTCGCCGGTCTCACGGCCTGCGGCGGTGGTGCCGACTCCGGGGGCGGTGCCTCCTCCGACGCGACCCCGGCGCCCGCGGAAGAGGCGTCCCGGGCCGCCGAGGACGCCGGGTCCGCCGCCATGGACATGGCCTCGGAGGCCATGGACGACGCGTCCCGGGCCATGGACGAGGCCGGCGACGCCATGGCGGAGGCGGCCGAGGAGGCCGAGGGCGCCATGGGCGAGATGGCCGCGGCCGGCGCCGCGGCGGCGGACGAGGCGGCCGCGACCATGAAGCAGGCGGCCGCGGCCACCGGTGCCGCCGGCGGTGAAGCGCCGACGCCGGGCGTGGACGGCTGCGACGTCACCGTCGTGGTCGGTGACTCCATCGCCTTCCAGCCGAAGTCCCTCGAGGTGCCCGGGAGCTGCGAGACGGTCACCGTGACCATCACCCACACGGGGCGCCTGCCGAAGGCGGCCATGGGCCACAACTGGGTCCTCGTGCCGACCGACGCGGCCCGCGAGATCGGCAACGCGGGCATCGGGGTCGGCCTCGAGGGCGACTA
>JAZBPF010000193.1:0-12980 GCA_036351515.1 Pseudomonadales bacterium
GGGCGGTACTCGGTCTTGTAGCGCATCTTCCGGCAGCGCTTGATCCAGTAGCCGAGGTAGAGGTTCGGCAGGCCGCGGTCCCGGGCGTGCTCGATCTGCCAGAGGATCGCGTGCACGCCGAGGCTGCGCTTCGGATGGTCCGGATCGTAGTAGGTGTAGATGGCGGAGAGGCCGTCCTCGACCTGGTCCGTGACCGCCACGGCGACGAGTCGCCCGTCCTCGCGGAACTCCACGAACCGCGTGTCGCTCCAGTCGCAGAGCAGGAAGGAGCGGAACTGCTCCCGGCTCGGCGGGTACATGTCGCCGTCGTCGTGACGCTCGCCGATGTAGCGCGCGTAGAGCGCGTAGTTCTCTTCCGTGAGCTCGGCGTCGCGGACCGTGACGTCGAGGTCGGCGTTCCGGCGCAGGATCCGCCGCTGGCTGCGCCGGGGGGCGAACTCGGCCACGGGGATCCGCACGGGAATGCAGGCGTTGCAGTGCTCGCAGTGCGGCCGGTAGAGATGGCGGCCGCTGCGGCGGAAGCCGAGGGTCGAGAGCGCCGAATAGAGAGCCGGGTCGATGCGGGCCGCAGGGTCCACGAACAGCGTCGTGGCCTGCTGCTCCTCGAGATAGCTGCAGGCGTGAGGCGGCGTCGCGAAGAACTTCAGCTGGGCGAGATCGGTCACGCCGGCCCTCCGTGACGAGCGTCCGACCAGCATAGCACCGGGCTTCCGACCGGGGCCAAGGCGCCCTCAGGGCGTCGCCGGCCCCGGCCAGCGCCACGCCAGGGTCCAGGGTCCGGGGCGGTCCGGCGCGTCCACGAGCGTGCGCAGCTCCGCGAGGAACGCCGCGCGCGGCACCTCGTGCACGCCGAGGCGCTCGAGGTGCGGATTCGGCAGCTGGCAGTCCACGAGGGGGAAGTCCCAGGCACCGAGCTGGCCGAGGAGGTGCACGAAGGCGATCTTCGAGCCGTCCGTGCGCGCGGTGAACATGGACTCCCCGAAGAAGGCGCGGCCGAGGGCCACGCCATAGAGGCCGCCGGCGAGCTCCCCCTCCATCCACACCTCCACGGAGTGGGCGAGGCCGGCCTCGTGCAGGCGCCGATAGGCCGCACGCATCTCCGGCGTGATCCAGGTGCCGACGCGGGTCCGGCCGCCGCTGCGCCGGGGGCCGGCGCAGGCCTCCACCACGCGCTCGAAGCAGGTGTCCGCGGTGACCTCGTAGTCGTCGCGGTTCAGGCGCTTGCGCAGGGAGCGGTGGATGCGCAGCTCCCCGGGGCGGATCACGGCGCGGGGATCGGGGCACCACCAGAGGATCGGCGAGCCGTCCTCGTACCAGGGGAAGATCCCGTGCCGGTAGGCCTCCCGCAGGCGTGCGACGGACAGGTCACCGCCGGCCGCGAGAAGTCCCGGCGGGTCCTCCAGGGCACGCTCGGGCGGCGGGAAGTCGAGGCGCCCGGGCTCGAGCCAGGGCAGGAGGCTCACGGGGCGCGCCGGTCAGCCGGCGGCCTGCGCCGGAGCGTCGTCCTGCGCCGCGAGGGCGTCGAGGTACTTCTCGGCGTCCAGCGCCGCCATGCACCCGAAGCCTGCGGAGGTGATGGCCTGGCGGTAGACGTGGTCGGCCACGTCGCCGGCGGCGAAGACCCCGGGGATGCTCGTGGCCGTGGCGTTCCCGTCGAGGCCCGAACGGGTGACGATGTAGCCGCCGCGCATCTCCAGCTGACCCTCGAAGATGCCCGTGTTCGGCGTGTGGCCGATGGCGATGAAGACCCCGTCGACCTCGAGGCCGAGCGCTGGCTCGCCGCGGGTGCTCGCGAGGCGCGCGCCGGTGACGCCGGAGTCGTCGCCGAGCACCTCCTCGAGCGTGTAGTGCCAGTGCAGCTGCACCTTGCCCTCCCGGGCCCGCTCGAAGAGCCGGTCCTGGAGGATCTTCTCCGCGCGCAGCGTGTCGCGCCGGTGCACGAGGTGGACGACGCTCGCGAGGTTCGAGAGGTAGAGGGCCTCCTCGACCGCCGTGTTGCCGCCGCCGATCACGGCCACGGGCTTGTCCCGGTAGAAGAAGCCGTCGCAGGTGGCGCAGGCGGAGACCCCGCGCCCCTTGAAGGCCTCCTCCGAGGCGAGGCCGAGGTAGCGGGCGGACGCGCCGGTCGCGATGATCAGCGCGTCGCAGGTGTAGGTCGCGGCGTCACCGACCAGGCGGAAGGGGCGGGCGTTCAGGTCGGCTTCATGGACGTGGTCGAAGATGACCTCCGTCCCGAAGCGTTCCGCGTGGGCCTGCATGTCCTGCATCAGCCCGGGGCCCTGGAGCCCCTCGTGTCCGCCCGGCCAGTTGTCCACGTCCGTGGTGGTCGTGAGCTGGCCGCCCGCCTCGAGGCCCGTGAGCACCGTCGGTGCGAGGTTGGCACGCGCGGCGTACACGGCGGCGGTCCAGCCGGCGGGCCCGGAGCCCAGGATCAGCAGACGGCGATGGCGGACTTCGCTCACGGTTCAGGTCTCCTGTGGCTCGGGCCGGGAGGCGGGGGCACGGGCGCCGGCGGCGAGCAGCGCCTCCAGGAAGGGGTGGCCGTGACGGTGCTTCGCGACCAGGTCGGCGAGGGTGCGGCCCCTGCGATCCCGGGCGTCGAGGTCGCGGCCGGCGGCGGTGAACAGGGGAAGGAAGCGCCGGAAGTCGCCCGGACGCATGCCCTGGTAGGCGGTCAGGAGGACGAAGAAGTCGGCGTCGGTGCCGTCGCCGGGCGGGCGCCGGTCGAGGAAGCCGCGGAGCCGGTCCTCGTCCCACACCTCGTCGATGACCTGCACCTTGTCCGGTCGCTGCGTCATGGGCCGTGTCCATGGAAAGCGGCGCCCGGCGCCCCGCAGGCGCCGGCGCGGATCGCGCGGCGCAGGGAGCGGCCGTCGCGAAGGGGCGGGATGATACCGGTTTCGCTCCGGGACCGGAACGCGCGCCCGGGTACCGGCGAGAAGTCCTTGTCCGATTCTGAGGTTTGCATCACAAGACGCTGATTTGAAATGAATAAATGGCGCGCGTTGCAGAGTCGCAGTATACTGGCCGCTTTCCCGCCGGAGGCGAGCGCCGTGGCGCAGAGAGGATCCGCAGCGAGCCGTGCTCCCGCCACGGCGCCGGACGGGCGCCCCGTGGTGGCGTCGCCCGGCCACGGCCTGCGCGAGGGCGCCCTGATCCTCGCGCTCGCCGTGGGCGGCTGGTTGCTGCTCGCGCTCCTCTCCTACGATCCGGCGGACCCGGGCTGGTCGCACACGGGGACCCGCAGCGGCGTGGCGAACCTCGCGGGCGCCTCCGGCGCCTGGACCGCCGACGTGCTCCTCTCCGTCTTCGGCTGGCTCGCGGGGCTCCTGCCCCTGGCCTTCCTGCTCCTGGCGATCCGCCAGTTCCGGCTCCGCTCCCTGGTGGCCGACGCCGACCGCTTCACGGTGGCGCTGCGGGTCACGGGCTTCGCCCTGACGCTCGCCTCCGGCTGCCTCCTCGCCGACCTGCACCTCACCTTCGGGGCCGAGCGCCTGCCCGGCGGACCCGGCGGCATCCTCGGGCACTGGCTCACGGACGCCACGCTGGGCCCCGCCGGGCTCACGGGCGACACGCTGCTCGCGCTCGCCGTGTTCCTGCTCGGGGTGACCCTGTTCACGGACCTGTCCTGGATCGCGCTGGTGGAGCGGACGGGGCAGTTCGCCCTGGGCGCCGTCACGGGCGTCGGCGTGCGCCTGGACCGCTTCCGGGACCGCCGCCGCGCGCGGGCGGACGCCGAGGCCGACAAGGCCCGGCGCCGGGCGCGCGTGGAGCAGGAGAAGGTACGCAAGGAGACGCGCAAGCCACCGGAGATCCGGGCCCCGGTGCCCAAGCTCCTGCCGAGCCCGCGCAGCGAGCAGGAGAAGCAGCAGAAGCTCTTCGAGGCCCCGGTGCAGGGCGAGCTCCCGCCGCTCGCGCTCCTCGACGACGCCGCCGAGGGCGACCGCAAGGCCCTCGACCGCGACAGCCTCGACGCCATGGGTCGCCGTCTCGAGCTCAAGCTCAAGGAGTTCAACGTCGAGGCCCAGGTGGTGCGCGTGCATCCGGGCCCGGTCATCACGCGTTTCGAGATCGAGCCCGGCACGGGCGTGAAGGTGGCCCGCGTCTCGAGCCTCGCCAAGGACCTCGCGCGGGCGCTGGCCGTGATCAGCGTGCGCGTGGTGGAGGTGATCCCGGGCGAGTCCACGATCGGCATCGAGGTCCCGAACGAGGACCGCGAGGTCGTGCGCCTGCGCGAGGTGCTCGCCTCGCCGGCCTACGAGACGGCGCCCTCGAAGCTCACCCTGTGTCTCGGCAAGGACATCTCCGGCCAGCCCGTGGTCGCCGACCTCGCGCGCATGCCGCACCTGCTGGTCGCCGGTACGACGGGGTCGGGCAAGTCCGTGGGCGTGAACGCCATGCTCCTCTCGCTGCTCTACAAGGCGCGGCCGGACGAGGTGCGGCTGATCCTCGTGGACCCGAAGATGCTCGAGCTGAACGTCTACGAGGGCATTCCGCACCTGCTCACCCCCGTGGTCACGGACATGAAGGACGCGGCGGCGGCGCTGCGCTGGTGCGTCGCGGAGATGGAGCGGCGCTACCGGCTCATGTCCTCCCTGGGCGTGCGCAACATGGCGGGCTACAACCGCAAGGTGCGCGACGCGGAGAAGGCCGGCACGCCGATCGCCGATCCGCTCTGGAAGGCGCCGGAGGTCTTCGTCGGCGACGAGCCTCCGGAACATCCGACCCTCGAGGCGCTGCCGGCGATCGTCGTCGTGATCGACGAGTTCGCCGACATGATGATGATCGTCGGCAAGAAGGTGGAGGAGCTCATCGCGCGCATCGCCCAGAAGGCGCGGGCCGCGGGCATCCACCTGATCCTCGCCACGCAGCGCCCCTCCGTGGACGTGATCACCGGCCTCATCAAGGCGAACATCCCCACGCGCATGAGCTTCCAGGTGTCCTCCAAGGTGGACTCGCGGACGATCCTCGACCAGGGCGGCGCCGAGCAGCTCCTCGGCCACGGCGACATGCTCTACCTGCCGCCGGGGACCGCCCTGCCCATGCGCGTCCACGGCGCCTTCGTAGGCGACGACGAGGTGCACCGCGTCGTCGCGGACTGGAAGCGGCGGGGCGAACCCGACTACCTCGAGGAGGTGCTCTCGGTCACCGCGGACCTCGACGCCCTCGCGGCGAGCGGCGGGGCGAACACCACCGGCGACACGGAGCAGGACGACCCGCTCTACGACGAGGCCGTGGCCTACGTGCTCGAGTCCCGGCGCGCGTCCATCTCCTCCGTGCAGCGCAAGCTGCGCATCGGCTACAACCGCGCCGCGCGCCTCATCGAGGCCATGGAGGTGGCGGGCGTCGTCTCCGCCATGGACGCGAGCGGCGGGCGCGAGGTGCTCGTGCCGGGGCGCGACGAATGATCCGGGCCCGCGGTGGCGTGCGCAGCGGTCTCCTCGCCGGGCTGGTGCTCCTGCTCGCCCCGGCGGCGGGCGCCATGGAGGCGGCGGCCGCGGCCCTCGCCGAGCGCCTCGGCGCCCTCGAGCGCCTCCACGGGCGCTTCGAGCAGTCGCTCCTGGACGGCCGCGGCGTCCTGCTCCAGCACGCGACCGGGACCTTCTGGGCGGACCGGCCGGACCGCTTCCGGTGGGAGACGGAGGCGCCCTTTCCCGAGGTGCTCATCGGCGACGGCGAGACCCTCTGGCTCTGGGACCCGGATCTCGAGCAGGTGACGATCCGCCCCTGGGACGAGCGCCTCGAGGGGACCCCCGCGCGCCTGCTCTCCGGCGCCCCGGAGGACCTCGTCGACGGCTTCGAGGTCACGCTCCTCGAGGACGACGGGGCGCGTGCGGCCTTCTCGCTCCGACCGCTCGCCGAGGACGGGCTCTTCGAGCGCCTGGAGCTCGTCTTCGAGGCCGCCCTGCCGACCCGCCTCGTGATCCACGACGGCCTCGGCCAGCGCACGGAGGTCACGCTGCGGGACGTCACCACGTCCTTCGAGGCGGATCCGGAGCGCTACCGCTTCGAGATTCCCGAGGGGGCCGACGTGATCCGCGATCCGGCCGTGTCCCCGGCGCCGGCGGGCGATGACTGAGCCCGCCGACGCGCCGCTCGCGGCGCGGCTGCGCCCGCGCACCCTCGACGACTTCGTCGGCCAGGCCCATCTCGTCGGCCCTGGCCGTCCCCTGCGCGTCATGGCCGAGCGCGGCGTGCTGCGCTCCATGGTCCTCTGGGGGCCGCCCGGAGTCGGCAAGACCACGCTCGCGCGGCTTCTCGCGCAGGCGACGGACGCGCGCCTCGTCGTGCTCTCGGCCGTCATGGCCGGCGTGAAGGACGTGCGCGCCGCCGTGGACCGGGCCCGGGAAGAGCGCGCCGGCGGCCGCGGCACCGTCCTCTTCATCGACGAGGTCCACCGCTTCAACAAGGCGCAGCAGGACGCCTTCCTGCCCTACGTCGAGGACGGCACCGTCACCTTCGTCGGCGCCACCACGGAGAACCCGTCCTTCGAGGTGCGCTCGGCGCTCCTCTCCCGCGCGCGGGTGTACCGGCTGCGGAGCCTCGAGCGCGAGGACCTCGCGCGCCTGCTCGACCGGGCGCGCGCCACGCTCGCGGCCGAGGGCGGGGCGCTGCGGCTCGAGGAGGACGCCGCCGCGCGCATGCTCGACGCCGCCGACGGCGACGCGCGCCGGCTCCTGAACCTCGTGGAGATCGCCGCGGACCTCGCTCGCGACACGGACGACGGCCGCCTCGTCGACACGGCGGTCGTCGCCGAGGTGGTCGCCGACGACGCCCGCCGCTTCGACAAGGGCGGCGACGCCTTCTACGACCAGATCTCGGCGCTGCACAAGGCGGTGCGCGGCTCGGCCCCGGACGCCGCGCTCTACTGGTTCGCGCGCATGCTCGACGGAGGTGCGGATCCTCTGTATGTTGCGCGCCGCGTCGTGCGCATGGCCAGCGAGGACGTGGGCAACGCCGATCCGCGCGCGCTCTCCGTCGCCCTCGACGCCTGGCAGGTGCAGGAGCGGCTCGGCTCGCCGGAGGGGGAGCTCGCCGTCGCGCAGGCGGTCGTCTACCTCGCCCTCGCGCCGAAGAGCAACGCCGTCTACCGCGCCTTCGGCGCTGCCCGGGAGCAGGTCCGCAGCGGCGGCTCCGAGGAAGTGCCCCTGCACCTGCGCAACGCGCCGACGCAGCTCCTGAAGGAGTTCGGCCACGGCGCCGCGTACCGCTACGCCCACGACTGGCCCGAGGGCTACGTCCCCGGCGAGGACTACTTCCCGCGGTCGCTCGCCGGTACGCGCTTCTACGAGCCCGTGGACCGGGGCTTCGAGCAGCGCCTGAAGCAGAAGCTCGCGTACCTCGCGAGCCTCGACGCGGCGAGCGCCTGGAAGCGGAGCGAGGAGGGGGAAGAGCCGTGACGCACCTCGTCCCGAACCTGCTCGCCATCGCCCTCGGCGGGGCCCTCGGCGCGCTCGCCCGCTACGGCGTCGCGAACGCCTTCGGCGCGCTCCTCGGCCGCGCCTTTCCCTGGGGCACGCTCGCCGTCAACGTCGCGGGCTCCGCGGCCATGGGCGTGCTCTTCGTGCTCGTGGTGGGCAACGAGGCCGTGCGCCGGGAGTGGGAGAGCGTGGCGACCGTGGGCTTCCTCGGCGCCTTCACGACCTTCTCGACCTTCTCCCTGGAGACCGTGCTGCTGCTCCAGGGCGGACGCGCGGGGGCGGCCCTGGCCTACGCGGGCGCCTCCGTCGGCGCCTGCGTCGCCGGCTGCGCCGCCGGCATGAGACTCGCGCGCCTGTTCGCCTGAACGGCGCCCCCGGACGAACCGCTGGAGACGGACATGCTCGACCCGCGACTGCTCCGCACCGAACTCGACGCCGTGGCCGCGCGGCTCGCGCAGCGCGGCTTCTCCCTCGACACGGACCTCGTCCGCGGCCTCGAGGAGAAGCGCAAGGCCCTGCAGGTCACCACGGAACAGCTTCAGGCGGAACGCAACAGCCGCTCAAAGGCCATCGGCCAGCTCATGCAACAGGGCGAGAAGGCCGCCGCCGAGGACGCGAAGGCCGAGGTCGCGCGCATCAAGGCGGAACTCGAGTCCGTGGAGGGGCGCTTCGAGGAGGTGGCCCGGGAGCTCGAGGTCTACCTCATGACCGTGCCGAACCTCCCGGCCGAGTCCGTTCCGGAAGGGTCCAGCGAGGACGACAACGTCGTGCAGCACGTCCACGGCGTGCCGCCGAGCTTCAACTTCGATCCGCGCGACCACGTGGATCTCGGCACCGCGCTCGGCGGTCTCGACTTCGAGGCGGCGACGACGATCACGGGCAGCCGCTTCGTGGTCCAGCGAGGGGTGCTCGCGCGCCTGCACCGGGCCCTGGGGCAGTTCATGCTCGACGTGCACACGCAGGAGCATGGCTACCTCGAGGTGAACGTCCCCGTGGTGGTGAACGGCGACTCCCTGCGCGGAACCGGCCAGCTGCCGAAGTTCGCCGAGGATCTCTTCCGCCTCGAGGGCCAGAACGACTACTGGCTCGCGCCCACGGCGGAGGTGCCGGTCACGAACCTCCTGCGTGACCGGATCCTCGAGGGAGACGCGCTGCCGCTGCGCCTGACGGCGCACACGCTCTGCTTCCGCAGCGAGGCCGGCAGCTACGGCAAGGACACGCGCGGCATGATCCGCCAGCACCAGTTCGAGAAGGTGGAGCTCGTGCAGGCCGTGCATCCGGACGCGTCCTGGGACGCCCTCGAGGAACTCACGGGGCATGCGGAGCGCATCCTCCAGCGCCTCGGCCTGCCGTACCGCTCCGTGGTGCTCTGCGGGGGCGACCTCGGCTTCTCGGCGGCGAAGACCATCGACCTCGAGGTGTGGCTGCCGGGGCAGCACGCCTATCGCGAGATCTCCTCCTGCTCGAACTTCCTCGACTTCCAGGCGCGCCGGCTCCAGGCGCGGTTCCGGAACCCGGAGACGAAGCGCAACGAGCTCGTGCACACGCTGAACGGCTCCGGCCTCGCGGTCGGTCGCACGCTCGTCGCGGTGCTCGAGAACCATCAGCAGCAGGACGGCTCCGTGGTGATTCCGGAGCCCCTGCGGCCTTACCTCGGTGGCCTCGAGATCCTCGAGCCCGCCTGAGTCCCCGTCCCGGGAGCGCCTGCGTCGTGGAGTACTTCCCGGTCTTCCTGCGCATCGCCGGGCGTCCCTGCCTCGTGGTCGGGGGCGGGGAGGTGGCCCTGCGCAAGGCGACGGCGCTCGTCCGCGCCGGCGCCGTGGTCCACGTGATCGCGCCGGTGGTGAGCGAGGGACTCGCGACCCTCGCCGCCGAGAGCGGCGGGACCGTCGCCCGGCGCCCCTTCGCTGACGAGGACGTCGAGGGGAAGGTGCTCGCCGTCGCGGCGACGGACGCACGCGAGGTCAACGAAGCGGTCTCCGTCGCAGCCCGCAGCCGCAACGTCCCGGTCAACGTCGTCGATCAGCCCGAGCTCTGCACCTACATCGTCCCGTCCATCGTCGACCGCTCGCCGCTCGTGATCGCCCTGTCCTCCGGCGGCAGCGCGCCGGTGCTCCTGCGCCTGCTCCGGGAGCGCCTCGAGGCCATGCTCCCCGGCACCTACGGGGCCCTCGCGGCGCTCGCCGGCCGCTACCGCAGCCGCGTGCGCGCAGCGGTCCCCGACGAGGACGCGCGGCGCCGCTTCTGGGAGCGCGTCCTCGAGGGGCCCGTCGCCGAGGCGGCCACTTCCGGG
Source organism: Pseudomonadales bacterium (assembly GCA_036351515.1). Classification (GTDB taxonomy): domain Bacteria; phylum Pseudomonadota; class Gammaproteobacteria; order Pseudomonadales; family Azotimanducaceae; genus JAZBPF01. The sequence goes on from JAZBPF010000193.1 coordinate 9,715, forward strand.
CGTCTCGACCAGGCCGAGCGACTGCTCGAGGAGACCCTCGCCGCGGGGGAGACGCCGGGCGACCGGCAGGGCGAGGTCTGGCTCGTCGGCGCCGGGCCCGGTGATCCGGACCTGCTCACGCTCAAGGCCCTGCGCCTCATGCAGCGCTGCGACGTGGTGCTCCACGACAACCTCGTCTCGCCGGCGATCCTCGATCTGGTGCGCCGGGACGCGGAGCGTGTCTACGTGGGCAAGCGCCGATCGCTCCACGCCGTGCGCCAGGAGGGCATCAACGCGCTGCTCGTCGAGCACGCGCGGCGCGGGCGGCGCGTGCTGCGCCTGAAGGGCGGCGATCCGTTCGTGTTCGGTCGCGGCGGCGAGGAGATCGCGACGCTGGCGGAGGAGGGCATCCCCTTCCAGGTGGTGCCGGGCATCACCGCGGCGAACGGCTGCGCCGCCTGCGCCGGGATCCCGCTCACGCACCGGGAGCTCTCCCAGTCCGTGCGCTTCGTCACCGGCCACCTGAAGGACGACGCCGTGAACCTCTCCTGGCCCGAGCTCGCGGAGCCGGGACAGACCCTCGTGGTCTACATGGGCCTCGTGGGCCTGGAGGAGATCGCCACCCGCCTCGTGGAGCACGGCCGGGCGCCGGAGACGCCGGTGGCCCTCGTCGAGCGCGGCACCCTGCCGGATCAGCGCGTCTTCGTCGGCTCGCTCGCCGACATCGCGGCCCGCGTCCGCGAGGCCGACGTGCACGGGCCCACGCTGCTCATCATCGGCGAAGTGGTGCGCCTGCGGGACCGGCTCGCCTGGCAAGACACGGAAGTCCTCGGCGCCCTGCCGGACTGATCACAGGCAGTTGGTCGGCCGCGGGAGCCCGGCGATGCGCGCGCCGGTCTTCGCCGGCGAGCCGCCGAAGAGGCGCATGAGCGCGATGCTCGAGCCGAGCTCGGCCCCGAGCGCCTGGCGGACCGCCTTCACCAGCGCACGGTTGTTCGGCGAGAGCTCGTAGCGCGCGTGGAAGGCGCGCAGCACCTCGATCACGGCCCAGTGATCCGCCGTGAGCGCGAGGCCCTCGTCGGCAGCGAGCGCTTCCGCCACGGTCGGCGACCAGTCCCCGAGCTCGCGCAGGTACCCGTCCCGGTCCAGCGGCGGCAGGGCGGGCGCGCCGCTCACGACCAGCTCGCCGTGCGTCCGTGCACCACCGCCAGGGCCACGAAGCCCGCGTCGTCCACCGCTTCCGCGTCCTCGACGAGGCGCCCCGCGAGGCCCCGGGCGCGCAGGTCCGGCTCCAGCACGTGCAGGGTCACGCTCGCGTCGCGACCGGCGAGGAGCGTCGCGCCTTCGGTGCCCCGGGCGGCGGCGTAGACCCCGTCCTCCAGGAGCAGCACGGCGTCTCCGGGGGCGGCCACGCGCAGGGCCGCGGCGAGGCCGTCGCCACGCTCCGGGGGGCGGTTGACCAGGTGGAGGGTGCTCATCAGAAGGACAGGATCCGGTCCGCCTGCGCGATCGCCTCGCGCAGGCCGGCGTCGTCGATGGGGGTGGCGTCGAGGAGCAGGTCCGCCGCCGTGAGCCCGCGCGCGGCGAGGGAAGGTGCATGCACGCGCAGGTCCTCCACGTCGAACAGGGGCAGCGCCTCGAGCTGCGCGCCGTGGCACTTCTCCTCGATCCCCGTGGGGTCCTGGTCGCGCACGAGCTGCCAGACCCCGTCGCCGTCGAAGATCACCGTCACCGGCAGCTCGAAGGCGGAGGCGGCGAGGACCGCGTCGAGTGCCTCGCGGGCGAGGCCCGTGCCGTAGGGCGGTCGGCGGGCCAGGAACAGCAGGCGCGGCGGAGGCGTCACGGCTTCAGGCTCCGAAGGTCACGAGCCGGTCCGCGCCGAGGGCCGCGTCCACGAGCTGGCCCAGGCCCGAGATCGTGAACTCGGGCCGCAGGGTCGCGCCGCCGCGCTCGTAGCGCTCCGCCTCGCCGGCATCGAGGATGCCCCGGCGCAGGGCCGAGGCCACGCAGACCACGAGATCGAGGCCGTGCTCCCGGCCGAGGGCGGCCCAGGCCCCGCCCGGATCGTCCTCGTCCTGCGGGTACACCGCGTGCGAGGCCCCGTTCAGGACCCCGTCGGCGTGGAAGAAGACGCGCACGATCTCGTGGCCGCCCGCGAGCGCTGCTCGGGCGAAGCGGAGTGCCGTACGCGAGGCGGCGTGGCTGGCGGGCGCACCGTGGACGAGGAGGGCGAAGCGCATGGCGGAATTCGGCCGGGCCGGAAACGAAACGGCCCCGGACGATGCCGTCCGGGGCCGCGTCGCGACGGGTCCTGCCGCTCAGTCCTCGCCGGCGAAGCCGATGAGCTGGAGCAGGGACAGGAACAGGTTGTAGATCATCACGAACAGCGTGACGGTCGCGGAGATGTAGTTGCGCTCCCCGCCGTGCACGATCGCGCTCGTCTGCCACATGATGATCCCGGCCGACAGCGCCGCGAACATCACCGACAGGGTCAGGCCGAGGGCCGAGATCTGAAGGAACACGTTCGCGATGGACGCGATGAAGGCCACCAGGATGCCCACGAAGAGGAAGCCGGACAGGAAGCTGAAGTCCTTCTTCGTCACCAGCGTGTAGGCCGAGGTGCCGAAGAAGATCGCCGCCGTGCCGCCGAGGGCCAGCAGGATCGGCTCCATGCCCCGCATCGCGAGGTAGGCATTCAGGATCGGACCCAGGGTCAGACCCATGAAGCCCGTGAGGGCGAAGGTCCAGACGATGCCCCAGGTGCTGTTCTTCGTCTTCTCGATGGCGAACAGCAGCCCGAAGTAGGGCAGCAGCATCCACAGGCCCATGTAGGGCAGGTTGATCGCCATCGAGACCCCGGCCATCACCGCGCTGAACGTCAGGGTGAGGCCGAGCAGGGCGTAGGTGTTGCGCAGCACCTTGACGGCACCGGCGTCCAGCGCACCGGCGCGGCTCGTGGCCGGGGCGGTGTCGGACCGGCCGTAGACAGGGCGACGCTCTTCCATGGGAACTCCTTCGAGGTTGACGGAACGACGGATCGTTCTCGGACCCGTGTGTTACCGGGCGTGACACTCCGTATATACGGACTCGCCGGGGCCCCTGCAAGGGCCTTCCGGCGTGTCGAGCGGGAGCGGCGACGAGGCCTGGCCTGCCGCCTTGGCCGGCGCCCGGACCAGCCTTCTATACTGCGCGCTCCGGAGAGGTGGCCGAGCGGTCGAAGGCAGCGGTCTTGAAAACCGCCAGGCGGTAACCCCGTCTCGTGGGTTCGAATCCCACCCTCTCCGCCA
>JAZBPF010000194.1:0-3781 GCA_036351515.1 Pseudomonadales bacterium
CGCAGGACGACGGCTCCTGGATCATCGACGGCACGGCGCTCCTGCGCGAGATCAACCGCGCCCTCGGCTGGGACCTGCCCCAGGACGGCCCGCGCACGCTCTCGGGGCTGCTCGTGGAGCACCTCGAGTTCATCCCCGATTCCGCCTGCTGCGTGCGGATCGGGGACTACCGCATCGAGATCCTGCAGACCAAGGGGAACATGGTGCGCTCGGCGCGCATCCTGGCCCCGGCGCGGACGGAGCTGGGCTGAGAGGCAGGGCCTCCGTGGGAGCAGGCTTCCGCCGCGACTTCAGGGTCCGAACGAAGCGATCGCCGCCGACGCAGGCTCCCGAAACCGGGGTGTCGACGATCCACTGTGGGAGCAGGCTTGAGCCGCGACCAGATGGTCAATCGCGGCAGTCGCAGCTGAAGCTCGCTCCCACAGGACGCAACGGAGCGCGGGCGTCAGACGCCGGCCCAGCGGCGGTTGAGGGCCGAGAGCACGGCGTCGAAGGAAGCGGTGACCGTGTTCCGGCTCGCGCCCGCACCCCAGACGAGGCCGCCGTCCGGATCCTTCAGCCCCACGATGCACAGGGCGCTCGCGGCGCTGCCGGACTCCTCGGACTGCTCGTGGAAGTGCTCCACGGCGAAGCGCTCGTTGATGGCGCGCTCCACGGCGTGCACGAAGGCCGCAACGGGTCCGGTGCCCTCCCCGCTCGTCTCGATCTCCTTCCCCGAGACCTCGAGCACCGCGTCGCAGCGCGTGCCCTCGCTGCCGTCCTCGAGGGTGACCTCGTCGAGGTGGTAGCGCACGAGCCGGTAGGGGCCCTGCACGTCCAGGTAGGTGGCGTCGAAGACGCGGCGCAGGTCCGCGGCCGTGAGTTCACCGCCGTCCCGATCCGCCACCTCCTGCACCACGCGCGCGAACTCGAGGAGCAGCGTGCGCGGCAGGGACAGCTCGAAGTGGTTCTCGAGCACGAAGGCCACGCCGCCCTTCCCGGACTGGCTGTTCACGCGCACGGTCTCGCGGTAGTGGCCGCCGACGTCCGCGGGGTCGATGGGGAGGTAGGGCACCTCCCAGCGGTCCGGATCCACCTGGGTCATGCCCTTGCGGATCGCGTCCTGGTGCGAGCCCGAGAACGCCGTGAACACGAGATCGCCCGCGTAGGGATGGCGCTCGTGCACGGGCAGCTTGTTGCAGGCCTCCACGACGCTGCGCACGTGGCGCATGTCCGAGAGATCGAGCTGCGGGTCCACGCCCTGGGAGAAGAGGTTCATGGCGAGGGTCACGAGATCGGCGTTGCCGGTGCGCTCGCCGTTGCCGAAGAGGGTCCCCTCGACGCGCTCGGCGCCGGCGAGGACGCCGAGTTCCGTCGCGGCGATGCCCGTCCCCCGGTCGTTGTGCGTGTGCAGGCTGACGATGGCGTGCTCGCGCTCCGGGAAGTTGCGGCAGAACCACTCGATCTGGTCGGCGTAGACGTTGGGCGTGGACATCTCCACGGTCGCGGGCAGGTTCACGATCATCTTCCGGTCCGGCCCGACGCCCCAGGCCCGGGCCACGGCGGAGCAGACCTCCACGGCGAACTCGAGCTCCGTGCCGGTGAAGCTCTCCGGCGAGTACTGGAGGATCACCTCCGTCTCCGGGATGCGCTCCACCTCGCGCTTCACCCACTCCACGCCGCGGAGCGCGAGCGCCGTGATCTCGTCCCGGTCCATGCCGAAGACCACGCGCCGCTGGAGCGTCGAGGTGGAGTTGTAGAGGTGGAAGATCGCGCGCTTCGCCCCGGCGAGCGCGTCGACGCTGCGGGCGATGAGTTCCTCGCGGGCCTGGCAGAGGATCTGGATCGTGACGTTGTCGGGGATCCGGTCCTCCTCGACGATCTTGCGCACGAAGTCGAAGTCCGTCTGCGACGCGGCGGGGAAGCCGACCTCGATCTCCTCGAAGCCGAGGGACAGCAGGAGGTTCCAGAAGCGGAGCTTCTCCTCCGGGCGCATGGGATCGATGAGCGCCTGGTTGCCGTCGCGCAGGTCCACGCTGCACCAGCGCGGAGCCGTCTCCAGCACGCGATCGGGCCAGGTCCGGTCGGGCAGGTGCACCGGCGCGAAGGGCCGGTACTTGTGGTGGGGCATGGCGCCGGCGCGCCCGGCGGCACGCTCGAAGCGGTAGCTGCTGCGACTCATCTCCGGTCTCCGGAATCACGGGCCCGCGCGCGGCAGGCGCCCGGGCGGAAAGGCTGGAAAAGCGAGGTTCGGACTGTCGCTCGGGGCATGGACGCGCCCCTGCGGGGAATCAGGATGCCGGCCGCAGCGCCGGCAGTCGCAGCGTCAGCAGCAGGCCGATGAGCGAGAGGGCGGGAAGGCGCACGAGGCCGCGGCGCACGCGCGGTGCGACGATGACGGGCCGGCTTCTCGTGGCGATGGCGATCACGAAGGACCTCCGGGGACTTGCGGGAAGTCTAGTCGGCGCACCAGGGCGCCGCAAGGCGGACGGGCCGCCGACCGGGCCTCCGACCGGCTCACAGCTCGACGCGGATCGCCTCGATCACCGCCCGCGCGCGGGCCCGGGCCGCCTCCACGTCGTCCGCCACGGCCAGGGCGACCCCCATGCGGCGACGGCCCGCGACCTCGGGCTTGCCGAAGAGGCGCAGCTGCGTGCCGGGCTCCGCCAGGGCCTCGGCGAGGCCGCCGAAGCTCGGCGCGGTGGACCGGCCCTCCACGAGCAGCACGCAGGAGGCGGCCGGCGACCACTGCCGGATCGCCGGCACGGGCAGGCCGAGGATCGCCCGGGCGTGGAGCGCGAACTCCGAGAGCTCCTGGGAGGCGAGGGTCACGAGGCCCGTGTCGTGGGGCCGGGGCGAGACCTCGCTGAACCAGACGTCGTCGCCGCGGACGAAGAACTCCACCCCGAAGACCCCATGGCCGCCGAGGGCGTCGGTGACCAGGCGCGCGATGCCCTGGCAGCGCTCCAGGGCCCGCCGGTTCATGGGCTGGGGCTGCCAGGACTCGCGGTAGTCGCCGTCCACCTGCACGTGCCCGATGGGCGCACAGAAGGCGGTGCCCCCCGCGTGCCGGACCGTGAGCAGGGTGATCTCGTAGTCGAAGTCGACGAAGCCCTCGACGATCACCGTCCCTGCCTTCCCGCGCGTCCCCTCCTGCGCGTAGCGCCAGGCGTGGGCGACGTCGTCCTCGCCACGCACCACGGACTGGCCCTTGCCGGAGGAGCTCATGACCGGTTTCACCACGCAGGGCATGCCGATGCGCCGGACGGCGTCGCGGAAACCGGCCTCGTCCGCCGCGAAGGCGTAGGGCGAGGTGCGCACTCCGAGCTGTTCCGCCGCGAGGCGACGGATGCCCTCGCGGTTCATGGTCAGGTGCGTGGCCCGGGCGGACGGCACCACCGGGAAGCCCTCGGCCTCGAGGGCCACGAGCGTGTCCGTGGCGATCGCCTCGATCTCCGGGACGATCAGCTGCGGCCGCTCCTGCTCCACCACGGCCCGGAGCGCAGCGCCGTCGAGCATGTCGATGACGTGGAAGCGGTGTGCCACCTGCATGGCCGGCGCGCCGGCGTAGCGGTCCACGGCGATCACCTCGCAGCCGAGGCGCTGCAGCTCGATCACCACCTCCTTGCCGAGCTCCCCCGCGCCGCAGAGGAGCACACGCGTGGCCCCCTCGGTTCCCGGGGTCCCGATGCGCACCTCGGCCCGCTCCTGCTCGCTCAAGATCTCGCCTCCTCCCGCGTCCCGGTCACTCGAAGAGCACGCCCGCGGCGCGCATGCGTTCCCGCGTCGCGACCAGCACGAC
>JAZBPF010000195.1:0-10601 GCA_036351515.1 Pseudomonadales bacterium
GGTCACCGGGCGGGCCGAGCCCCTGGATCCGGCGGTGCACGCGCTCGTGGCGCGGATCCGGGCGCACGGGCACGACCGCGACCGTCCGTGAACGCCCCGGGCACGATCGACCTCGTGCCCTCCCGCCTGGCCCGCAGGATCGAACGCGGTGCGGTCTGCGCCGTGCCGGCGCTCCTCGTCGTCCTCGCCGTCTCCCGAGGGCATCCCTGGCCGCTCTACTGGCTGCCGGCGCTCGCGCTGCTGGCCTGGCGCACGCACGGCACCTGGGACCGCGTACGGCGGCTCGAGCGGACGCCGGCGGGCCTGCGGGTCGATCTCGGCGACGGAAGCTGGCGCGAGGCGGCGGTGCGGGGGCCGGCGCGGCGCTTCTCCCGGGCGGTGTTCGTGCCGTGCCGGCTCGCGGACGGGGAGCGGCTCTGGGTAGTGTGCTGGCGTGACGCGGTGGACGACGCGACCTTCCGGCGGCTGTCGCGGGTCGCGCGGTCCGGGCGCTGGGCCGTGGGAAGCCGGCGGAGCCGGCGATCCGGGGGCGGGGATCGCGCACTGCGTGCGCTTCCCACGGGGCGCGAGGGTTGATCGGGGCGGAGTTCGCGCACTGCGTGCGCTTCCCACAGGGCTCGTGGGAAGCCGACGCAGTCGGCGAAAGGGAGCAGGCATCGCGCACTGCGTGCGCTTCCCACGGGGCTCGTGGGAAGCCGACGCAGTCGGCGATGGCGACGTCAGCGCCGCTCGAGGGCCCCCAGGCGCCAGCTGCGGCCGGCGGCCACGTCGAGGCGCAGCGGCGAGGGCGTGAGCACCGTGTCCCGCGCCGCCGGGGACGCCTGCGGGTAGTCGAGCGTGTAGTGGAGCCCCCGGCTCTCGCGGCGGCTGCGGGCGCTCTGGATGATGAGGTCCGCCACGAGGGCGAGGTTGCGCAGTTCGAGCAGGTCCCCGGAGATCTTGTAGTTCGTGTAGTACTCGTGGATCTCCGCCCGCAGCATCTCCACGCGGTGCCGGGCGCGCTCGAGGCGCTTGTCCGTGCGCACGATGCCCACGTAGTCCCACATGAAGCGCCGCAGCTCGTCCCAGTTGTGGGAGATCACCACGTCCTCGTCGGAGTCCGTCACCTGGCTCTCGTCCCAGAGCGGCGCGTCCGGCGGCTCGGCCGCGTCGTCCAGGAGCGCGAGGATGTCCCGGCTCGCCGCGTGGGCGAAGACGATGCACTCGAGCAGCGAGTTGCTCGCCATGCGGTTCGCGCCGTGCAGCCCCGTGAAGGCGCACTCGCCCACGGCGTAGAGGCCGGGGACGTCCGTACGGCCGTCGAGGTCCGTGACGATGCCGCCGCAGGTGTAGTGCGCCGCGGGCACGACCGGGATCGGCTCGCGGGTGATGTCGATGCCGAAGTCGAGGCAGCGGCGGCGGATGTTCGGGAAGTGCCCCTCGATGAAGGCCGCGTCGAGATGGGAGACGTCGAGGTACAGGCAGTCGGCCCCGAGGCGCTTCATCTCGTGGTCGATGGCCCGGGCGACGATGTCCCGCGGTGCGAGTTCGCCGCGCGCATCGAAGCGGTCCATGAAGCGCGTGCCGTCCGGCAGCAGCAGCCGCCCGCCCTCGCCGCGGAGCGCCTCGGACACGAGGAAGCTCTTGGCCTCGGGATGGTAGAGGCAGGTCGGGTGGAACTGGTTGAACTCCATGTTCGCCACGCGGCAGCCCGCGCGCCAGGCCATGGCGATGCCGTCGCCGGTCGACCCGTCGGGGTTCGTCGTGTAGAGGTAGACCTTGCTCGCGCCGCCGGTGGCGAGGACCACGAAGGGCGCCTGGAAGAGTTCCACGCGGCCCGTGTCCCGGTCGAGGACGTGGGCGCCGATGCAGCCCGAGCCCGGCAGCCCGAGCTTCTCGCGGACCACGAGGTCCACGGCCATGTGGTGCTCGAAGACGTCGACGTTCTCGAGGCTGCGCACCCGGTCCACGAGCGTGGTCTCGACCGCGTTCCCCGTGGCGTCGGCCACGTGGAGGATGCGCCGGTGGCTGTGGCCGCCCTCGCGCGTGAGATGGAAGCGCGAGGTGCCGTCGGCGCCGGGCTCCCGGTCGAAGGCCACGCCCTGCTCCACGAGCCAGGCGATGGCCGCCGGGCCCCCTTCCACCGTGTGCCGCACGGCGCCCTCGTGGCAGAGCCCGGCGCCGGCCTCGAGCGTGTCCTGCACGTGCGCCTCGACGTCGTCGTCGTCGTCGAGCACCGCGGCGATGCCCCCCTGGGCCCAGCTCGTGGAGCCGGCGGGCAGGGGGCCCTTGGACAGCACGGCGACGCGCGCCCGGCCGGCGACGCCGAGGGCCGTGGCGAGGCCGGCGGCGCCGCTCCCGAGGATGAGCACGTCGTAGCGGTGGCGCTGGGGCATGGGGCTCCGGATCCGGCAGGAGGCTGGCACGGCCGCCGACGGGGGCGTCCGGGGGTCGCCTAGTATACGCGCGGGCCGATCGGCAGAATGGGGCGCTCCCTGGTGCCGCGGGAACTTCGCACGCCGCGGACGGTCTCTCGCAGCGGACCGTCCGTTCACGGAAGGGGGTGCGTGTGAGCATCGCGGCACGACGGCTGGGGTTCGAAACCGATGGCGCGCCGATGACCGGCACGAAGGGCACGGACGCGCGTCTCGTGGAACGGGCGCAGCGTGGCGACCGGCACGCCTTCGATCTGCTGGTGCTGAAGTACCGGCACCGGATCGAGGCGTTGGTGGCGCGCTACGTCCGCGAACCGCAGGACGTGCAGGACGTGGTGCAGGACACCTTCGTGCGCGCGTACCGCGCGCTGCCGCGCTTCCGCGGCGAGAGCCGGTTCTTCACCTGGATCTACCGGATCGCGATCAACACGGCGAAGAACCACCTGGTCGCGCGGAGCCGGCGGCCGCCGGCGGACGACGTGGACGCGGCGGAGGCGGAGTACTGGTCCGGCGGGGAGGCGCTCACGGAGATCGAGACGCCGGAGAGTGCGCTCGCGGGGGAGGAGCTCCGGAAGGTGGTCTTCGACACCATCGAGGCGCTTCCCGAGGAACTGCGCACGGCCATGACTCTGCGCGAGTTCGAGGGGCTCTCCTACGAGGAGATCGCCACGATCATGGACTGCCCCATCGGCACGGTCCGTTCCCGGATCTTCCGGGCGCGGGAGGCCGTGGACACGGCGGTCCGACCCCTCCTCGAGCGCTGAGCGCGGCGAGGAGGACGGAAGGCCGGCCCGCGGGGACCGGCGGCGGAACGGTGGGCCGCGAGTGCGGTCTGAAGGTACGACACGGCAGGTCCGGGCGCCGGAGCCCGGCCGGACCGGATCGAGGATGGCGGTGATGACTGAACGGCTGCGCGAATCCCTCTCTGCCCTCATGGACGACGAGGCGGACGACCTGGAACTGGGACGGGTCCTCCGAGCCATGGAGGAGGACGGCGAGGTGCGGGCCACCTGGGCCCGCTACCAGCTCGTGAGCGCGGTGCTCCGCGGGCACGCGGCGGGCGGGAGCGAGGCTCCGGAAGCGCTGCTGGCCGATGGGCCCCGGGCGATCGCGGCGGAGGCGCACGCGGCCGGTGCCGCGGACGCCGTCGCGACGGTCCCCGAGACCGCGGCGCGGCAGAGCGCCTGGCGACCCTGGGCGAGCTTCGCCGCCGCGGCGTCCCTGACCCTGGCGGTGGTCGTCGCCTGGCCCACGCGGGAGGACGAAGCCGCGCTTCCGGAGACCGCGGAGGTCGCCTCCACCCGGAGCGAGAGCCTGGTGCTCGGCGCGCCCGGGGCCCCGCGGGCGCTCCGCGGCAGCGTCCGCCCGGTGACCGAGAGCTTCCTGCTGCCGGAGCCCACGGCCGTCGAGGACGCCCGCGTCCCGCTCCGTTCGCTCCCGGCCGCGGAGCGCCACGCCCGCGCCCTCATGCTCCAGCACGCGGAGCTCAGCGCCCTCCACAGCCGCGCCGGCATGATGCCCTTCACCCGGGTGGCGGCCTTCGAGCAGGCGCCCTGAGCGTGCCCGCCCTCGCCGCGCAGCTGCGCCGGGCGGCGTACCTCCTCCAGTGCCTCGCCGTGACGGCGGCCGCCGCCTCGGCGACGGGGGCCACGCTCTCCCCGGGGCAGTGGCTCGCCCGCATGGACCGGGCCCTCGGCGACCTGACCTATCGCGGGGACTTCGCCTACCTCGAGGGGGGCGAGCTCGCGAGCCTGCGCATCGTCCACGCGGTGATCGACGGCGTGCAGCACGAGCGCCTCGTGCACCTGGACGGCCCGCGGCGCGAGATCGTCCGCGAGGGCGAGACCGTGCTCTGCGCCATGCACCGCGGCGATCCGCTCCTGGAGCTCGGCCGGCGCTTCCCCGCCGGCCCCTTCACCCGGGCCTTCGCCCACGGTTTCGCGGACGTGCCGGCGACCTACCGGGCGCGCATGGCCGGCGAGGGCCGGGTGGCCGGCCGCCCCGCCGTACGCCTCGTGCTCGACCCGGACGACGACAGCCGCTACGGCTACCGGCTCTGGCTCGACCAGGCGACGGCCCTCCCGCTGCGCTCGGAGCTCGTGGCGCCGACCGGCGAGGCGCTCGAGGTGTTCCAGTTCGTGCGGCTCGAGGTGGGCGGGCCCGTCGAGCGCGCCGAGCTCGCGCCGCCGGAGGGCGACGAGCTGGTGTTCCACCGCCTCGCCTTCGCGGGCGAGGACGAGGCGCAGCTGGACGAGGCCGAGGGCTGGGAGGCGGGCTGGGTCCCCGGCGGCTTCCGCATCGCCGCCCGGGGCGCCCGCCGGAACCCGGAGACGCCGGGCAGCACGCTCCTCTACAGCGACGGTCTCGCGACCCTGTCGGTGTTCGTGGAGGCCCTCGAGGAGGCGCCCGGCTACGAGCACAGCATGCAGGCCGGTGCCACGGTGGCGGTGGTCCGCCGCCTGGAGACGCGCCCCGGTCACCGCTGGCAGGTGACCGTGGTCGGCGAGGTCCCTCTCGCCACCGCGGAACGCGTCGCGGGCAGCGTCCGGCACCGCGCGCCGTGAACGATCCTGCCCCGGAGCCGCTCCTCGAGGAGCCGGCGCGGGTCCTGTCCGTCTCCGCGGGCCGCGCGGTGGTCGAGGCCCGGCGCCGCTCCGCCTGCGGGCGCTGCGCCGTGCGCAGCGGCTGCGGGCACGGCCTCCTCGATTCGCTCGCCTCGCGCCATGCGGTCGCCTTCGAGCTGTCCGTGCCCGAGGCCCTCGCCGACGGGCTCCGGCCCGGGGACCTCGTCGTCGTCGGCGTCGCGCAGGACGCCGTGCTCGGCGCGGCCCTGCGGGTCTACGGCCCGCCGCTGGCGGGGCTCGTCGCCGGCACGCTCGCCGGCGGGGCGCTCCTCGGGAGCGACGGCGCCGCGGCCCTCGGCGCGGCGTTGGGCCTGCTCGCCGGGAGCGCGGCGATCCGCGTCCTCGACCGGCGCGCGCCCCTGCCCGCACCGCGCCTGCTGCGCCGCGCTGCCGGCGGGTCCGACGCCGATGCCGGCGCGGCGGTACCCTTGAAGATCGTCTGACCGGGACCCACGCATCCCGCTCGGGCCCCAATCCCCCTGGGACGGAGTGACCATGAGCCCTGACGTCCGATCTCGCCTTCTCCTGCCGGGCCTCCTGCTGGCCGCGCTCCTCGCCGCTGCGCTCCCCGCGCGCGCGGAGCTGCCGGACTTCACGGAGCTCGTGAAGGAGCAGTCCGCCTCCGTGGTGAACATCTCCACGGTGTACCGCGGCGGTCCGCGCCAGCAGCTGCCGCCGGGCATGGACCCGGAGGAGCTCCCGGAATTCTTCCGCTACTTCTTCCGCGGCATGCCCGAGGGCCCGCAGCAGCGCGAGCGCCGGTCCCTCGGCTCCGGCTTCATCCTCTCCGGGGACGGCTACGTGGTGACCAACAACCACGTGGTCGACGGCGCCGACCAGATCTTCGTGCGCCTCGTGGACCGGCGGGAGTTCGAGGCCGAGGTGGTCGGCACCGATCCGCGCTCCGACCTCGCCCTGCTCAAGGTCGACGCCGAGGATCTGCCGACGGTCGAGATCGGGCGCTCCGGCGACCTCGAGGTCGGCGAATGGGTGCTCGCCATCGGCTCGCCCTTCGGCTTCGACTACTCCGTCACCGCCGGCATCGTCAGCGCCAAGGAGCGCTCCCTGCCGGACGACAACAACGAGAACTACGTGCCCTTCATCCAGACCGACGTGGCCATCAACCCGGGCAACAGCGGCGGGCCCCTGTTCGATCTCGAGGGCCGCGTCGTCGGGATCAACTCGCAGATCTACACGCGCTCCGGCGGCTTCATGGGGCTCTCCTTCGCGATCCCCATCGACGTGGCCATGGACGTGATCGACCAGCTGCGCGAGACCGGCAGCGTCGCCCGCGGCTGGCTCGGGGTGATGATCCAGGACGTGAACCGCGATCTCGCGGAGTCCTTCGGGCTAGACCGCCCCGCCGGCGCCCTCGTGGCGAACGTGCTCGACGGCTCTCCGGCCGCCGCGGCGGGCCTCCGGCAGGGCGACGTGATCCTCCGCTTCGCCGGGGAGGAGATCGACCGCTCCGGCGACCTGCCGCACGTGGTCGGTCGCATCCGGCCCGGGCAGGAGGTGCCGGTCGTGCTCGTGCGCGAGGGCGAACGCATGACCCTGCGCGTGACCGTCGGTGAGCTCGGAGAGCCCGGCGCCGTCGCGGCCGGCGGAGGCGGCGGCCAGGCCTCCGGCGGGTTGCTCGGGCTCGTGGTGGAGTCCCTCGACGACGCCACGCGCGAGCGCCTCGAGGTGGACGGCGGCGTGGTCGTGGCGGACGTGCAGGACGGGCCTGCTGCCCGCGCGGGCATCCGCCGCGGCGACGTGATCACGCGCCTGGACAACGAGGCCATCGAATCGGTCGCGGACTTCCGCGCGGCGGTGGAGGACCTGCCCCGGGGCCGGTCCATCCCCGTGCTGATCGTCCGCGGGGGCGTGCCGACCTTCCTGGCGCTGCGGATCCCCGAGGACGACTGACCTCGCGCCTTCGGGTATCCTGTGCGGCACTCTTTCCGGGCCCGCGCCACGACTCGTTCGTGCCGCGGGCTCGTCGTGCCGGGCCCGTGGATCCTCGCGCCCGGCTCCGTTCCCCCCGGGGTGACCGCGTGACCGATCTTTCGCACATCCGCAATTTCTCGATCATCGCCCACATCGACCACGGCAAGTCGACCCTCGCGGACCGCTTCATCCAGGTCTGCGGCGGCCTTTCGGACCGGGAGATGGCCGAGCAGGTCCTCGATTCCATGGACCTCGAGCGCGAGCGCGGCATCACCATCAAGGCCCAGAGCGTCACCCTCTACTACGACGCGCCGGACGGCGAGCGCTACCAGCTCAACTTCATCGACACCCCCGGCCACGTGGACTTCTCCTACGAGGTCTCCCGCTCCCTCTCCGCCTGCGAGGGCGCGCTCCTCGTGGTGGACGCCGGCCAGGGCGTCGAGGCCCAGTCCGTGGCGAACTGCTACACGGCCATCGACCAGGGGCTCGAGGTGATCCCGGTCCTGAACAAGATGGACCTGCCGCAGGCGGATCCGGAGCGGGTGAAGGTGCAGATCGAGGAGATCATCGGCCTCGACGCCACCGACGCCGTGCCCGTGAGCGCCAAGACCGGCCTCGGCGTGGGGGAGCTGCTCGAGGCGCTCGTGCGGCGGATCCCGGCGCCCGAGGGCGACGTGGACGCGCCCCTGCAGGCGCTGATCATCGATTCCTGGTTCGACAACTACCAGGGCGTGATCTCCCTCGTGCGCGTGAAGCAGGGGTCCATCAAGAAGGGCGACCGGATCATGGCCCGGTCCATCGGCAAGGTGCACCAGGTCGACGCCGTCGGCGAGTTCACGCCGAAGCAGACGGAGACCGAGGCGCTGCACGCCGGCGAGGTGGGCTTCGTGATCGCGGGCATCAAGGACGTGCGCGGCGCCCCGGTGGGCGACACGCTCGTCCTCGAGAAGTCCGACGCGCCGGCCCTGCCGGGCTTCGAGAAGGTGCGCCCGCAGGTGTTCGCGGGCCTCTTCCCGGTGAACGCCGACGACTTCGAGGACTTCCGCGACGCCCTCGAGAAGCTGACCCTCAACGACGCCTCGCTCCAGTACGAGCCCGAGACCTCCGACGCCCTCGGCTTCGGCTTCCGCTGCGGGTTCCTCGGCATGCTCCACATGGAGATCATCCAGGAGCGCCTCGAGCGGGAGTACGGCCTCGACCTCATCACCACCGCGCCCTCGGTGGTCTACGAGGTGCGCACGAAGGCCGGCGAGACGCTCTACGTGGACAACCCCTCGGAGCTCCCCGATCCGTCGCGCATCGAGGAGATCCGCGAGCCCATCGTGCGCGCGAGCATCCTCGTGCCCCAGGAGCACGTGGGCGCGGTGATCACGCTCTGCCAGGAGCGGCGCGGGGTACAGGTCGACATGCAGTTCGTCGGCGGGCAGGTGTCCCTGGTCTATGATCTCCCCATGGGCGAGGTGGTCCTCGATCTCTTCGACCGCCTGAAGTCCGCCACGCGCGGCTTCGCGTCCCTCGAATACGGCTTCGACCGCTTCGAGGCGGCGAGCGTCGTGCGCCTGGACGTGCTCATCAACGGCGAGCCGGTCGACGCGCTCGCGCTGATCGTTCACCGCGAGAACTCCGCCTTCAAGGGACGCGAGCTCGTGGAGAAGATGCGCGAGCTGATCCCGCGGCAGATGTACGACGTGGCGATCCAGGCGGCCGTGGGCTCGAAGATCGTCGCGCGCTCGAACGTGAAGGCGCTGCGCAAGGACGTCACCGCCAAGTGCTACGGCGGCGACGTGACGCGGAAGAAGAAGCTCCTCGAGAAGCAGAAGGCCGGGAAGAAGCGCATGAAGCAGGTGGGACGCGTGGAGATCCCGCAGGAGGCCTTCCTGGCGGTGCTCCAGGTCGGCAAGTGACCGGCCCACACGGGAAGACAGCCCCTTGAGCGACGCCCTCGACTTCCTCCCCGAGTTCCTGCTCCTGGCCACCTTCGTGACCGGGATCCTCTGGCTCCTGGACCGCTACCGCTGGCGCCCGCGGCGCGAGGCCGCGGCCGCGGAGCTCGAGGCGCGCACGCCGCCGCCGCAGCGCGAGAGCGACGGGTACCGGCAGGCGCGGGAAGCACTGCTGCGCGAACCGGCCGCCATGGAATGGGGCGGCAGCTTCTTTCCCGTGCTCGCCGTGGTGCTCGTGCTCCGCTCCTTCGTGGTCGAGCCCTTCGTGATCCCCTCGGGGTCCATGATCCCCACCCTCGAGGTGGGCGACTACATCCTGGTCAACAAGTTCACCTACGGCCTGCGCCTGCCCGTGGTGCGCACGGAGATTCTCGACCTAGGCGAGCCCGCGCGCGGCGACGTGATGGTGTTCTTCCCGCCCCATCTCGACCGCTACTTCATCAAGCGGGTGATCGGCCTGCCCGGCGACCACATCCGCTACGCGGACAAGCGCCTGACCGTGAACGGCGAGGCCGTGCCCCTGGACTATCTCGGTTCCCTGCCGCCGGAGAACCCGCAGGTCGCCGTCTTCGAGGAGACGCTCGGCGGCGTGGAGCACCGGGTGTGGGTCGAACCGCGCCGGGGCGAACTATCCTTCGAGCACGTGGTGCCCGCGGGGCACTACTTCATGATGGGCGACAACCGGGACCGCAGTCAGGATTCGCGCTACTGGGGCGACGTGCCGGAGCGGAACATCGTCGGCCGCGCCTTCGCCATCTGGATGCACAAGGAGCCCGGCCTCTCCTGGCCGAGCTTCGAGCGCGTCGGCACGATCCGTTAGCCGGCGGCCTGGGTAGCGGGAGGGCACATGCTCCAGCGTCAACGGGGACTGAGTCTCACGGGGTGGCTGTTCGTGCTGATCCTCGTGTTCGGGGCAGCCACCCTCGCGATCAGCGTCATACCGGTGGTCATCGAGTTCCGCACGGCCAATTCCGTGCTCGAGGGCATGGTCGCGGACGGCAACTTCGCGGCCATGTCCCGCCGCGACTTCTACGACAACCTGCAGAAGCGCCTGAAGCTGAACAACATCCGCGAGTGGCCCCTGGACGAGCGCGTGAAGTGGGAGCGCACGAAGGAGGGCGTGCTCGTGGACCTCGCCTACGAGGAGCGCATGGACCTCTTCTGGAACGCCGATCTCGTGCTCACCTTCGAGCGTCACTACGAGGCCCGCTGATGGGACACCGGGCGGCATGACGGGCCGGGAGCGGGCGTCCGGGAGAAGCGCGGCGGCGAGCGCCGAGGCCGACGGCGCGCCGGACACGGGCCGGCTCGAAGCACGGCTCGGGCACCGCTTCTCGGACGTGGCCCTGCTCCGCCTCGCGCTCACGCACCGCAGCCGGTCCCGCTCCCGGAACAACGAGCGCCTCGAGTACCTCGGGGACGCGTTCCTCGGCTTCGTCGTCGCCGACGAACTCTTCCGCCGCCATCCGGAGGCCTCCGAGAGCGAACTCACGCTCCTGCGGTCCCAGCTCGTCCGGGAACGCACGCTCGCGGAGCTCGCCCGGGACCTCGACCTCGGCGAGCATCTGCGCCTCGACGCGGCGGCGAAGCGCAGCGGCGGCTTCCGGCGCGCGTCGATCCTCGCCGACGCCCTCGAGGCGATCCTCGGTGCCGTGCTCCGGGACGGCGGACCCGAGGCGGCGCGGACC
>JAZBPF010000196.1:0-2176 GCA_036351515.1 Pseudomonadales bacterium
CTACCTCAACCGCTTCCATTCGCCGGCGCTGCGGGCCCTGCGCACGGAGCGCACCTCGCGCCTCGAGCGCATGATCGAGGAGAACATCTGGGGCCAGTTCGGCGACGCGAAGGCGCTCTACTTCGGCGGGGACATGGAGGCGGCGATTCCCCTCACGGGCCAGGTGGCCGGCCGCATCGAGTCGGTGCGCCCGGTGGCGGAGATCCTCGCGGACGTGCAGCGGGAGTTCTTCGAGGTGCTCGGCGAGCTCGCCGGTCGCTACCTGGACGCGCCCGCGCCCGCGCCCGCGCCGGCGAAGGCCGGTTGACGCCCTCGCCACGAGGGCTTCTCATCGCGCCATGAACGGCCTCCCCCCGCTCGCAGCCCTCCGTCGCCGCCGCGCACTCGTGGCGGCCTTCGCGGTGCTGCTCGTGGTGGTCGCGCCGGTCTGTCGGGCACTGTGCGGGCCGGCGGACGGGACCGTTCTGCAGGCGCTTCCGCCGGCGGCCGCGGAACCCTGTCCGGGCCATGCGGCGATGGCGTCCGTGGACGCGCACGACGGGGGCGCGACCCACGGGAACGAATCGGGTTCCGGCGCGCACGGGAGCGAGTGCTGCGGGGAACACGAGGCGGCGTCGAAGGGATCCGAACGCCCGCAGTCCGACTCCGCTCCGCTCGCGCTCGCCGCGGTGCCGGCGCCTCCGGCGCTTCCGGTACGTCTCGGTCCTGCGCGCCCGCCCACGGAGCTCACCCGCGCGCAGGGCCCCCCACTCCTCCAGCGCACCCTCCGCTTCCGCGAATAGCCCCCGATCCCGACGTCCCGCGCCGGCCCACCGGCGCGTGCCTCGTTCCCGGATCGGAGATCTCCCATGGCTTCCCGTGCCCGTTCCGGCCGACCCCCGCGGTCGCGCCGGCTGCTGTCCTCGGCAGCGCTCGCCGTCCTGTGCCTCGCCGGCGCCGCCCGCGGGGCGCCCCTCCCGCTCGCCGAGCTCGACCGGCTCGCGCTCGCCGACGAGGCGGGCGTCACGGCGCTCGAAGCCCGTGCCCGCGCGGCGCGTGAGCGGGCCGTGGCGGACGCCCAGCTGCCGGATCCGGTGCTGTCGGTCGGCGCCCTGAACTTCCCCGTGGACACCTTCGCCTTCGACCGCGAGCGCATGACCCAGCTCCAGCTGGGCCTGCGCCAGCAGTTCCCCGGGGGCGACACGCTGGACCGGCGCCGGGCGCGCGGCGAGGCCCTGGCCGAGGGCCACGAGGCGGCCTCCGGGCTGCGCCGCCGGCAGGTGCTGCGTGCGGCGCGCGAGGCCTGGCTGACGGTGCTGTGGCGCCGGGAGGAGCGTGCACTCCTCGAGGCCGAGGCGCCGCGGCTGCGGATCCTCGAGGAGACGGCGCTCGCCGGCTACCGGGAGGGGGCGGGCAGCCAGCAGGACGTGCTGCGGGCCCGCCTGGAGCGGGACGCGCTCGAGGAACGGCTGCTCCGCAACGGCGAGGCCCTGGACGTGGCGCGCGCCGAACTCGCGCGCTGGATCGGGGAGGCGGCCCTCGCGGCCGAGCCGGTGGCGCCGCCGGGGGGATCCTCCCTCGACCCGGCTCCGCTTCTCGCCCTCGACGCCGAAGGCGTGCGCGCGCGCCTTGCCGCCCATCCCGTGATCCTGGCGCGGAGGGCGCGCATCGACGAGGCCGAGGCCGACGTCGGCCTCGCGCGGGCCGACTACCGCCCGGACTGGGCGCTGGAGGTGGGCTACGGCCTGCGGGACGAGCTCTCCCCCGTGGGCGACACGCCGGACTTCCTGAGCGCGGTCGTGAGCGTGGAGCTGCCCCTGTTCCCGGACCGGCGTCAGGATCGGCGCCTCGCGGCGGCGCGGGCGGAGCACGAGTCCGCCCGCGCCGAGCGCATCGACGCCCTGCGGGAACTCGAACGGGACTGGCGCACGCTCCAGGCGCGCCACGCGCGCCTGGAGGCGCGCCGGAGGCTGCAGGCGGAGACCATCGAGCCGCGCACGGCGCAGAGCGCACGCGCCGCGCTCGAGGCCTATCGCGCGGACGCGGGCGACTTTCCGGAGGTGGTCCGGGCGGTGCTGGCGGGCCTCGACGTCCGCCTCGAGCTCGTTCGCCTCGAGCACGAACTGCGGCGCGTGGCCGCGGAACTCGCCTGGCTCCTCGCTCCGGACCCCGAGCACGGCGCCGCGAACGGCACGGA
>JAZBPF010000197.1:0-2474 GCA_036351515.1 Pseudomonadales bacterium
AACCTGCGAGGTGAACCATGACCCTGATGCGCTGGAACCCGGTCGCGGAGATGGAAGCCTTCCTCCGCGATCCCCTCTTCGCCCCCGATCGTCGCGCCGTCTCCGGCGAGCGCCTCGATGCGGCGGACTTCCGTCCCGCCGTGGACATCCACGAGGACGCGGAGGCCTACGTCATCGAACTCGAGCTCGCCGCCGTCGCGCCCGAGCAGGTGCAGATCGACCTGAAGGACGGCGTCCTGTCCGTGCGCGGCGAACGCGCCCGGCCGGAGTTCGCCGAGGGCGTGAAGCGCCATCGCACGGAGCGCCGCTACGGGCGCTTCGCCCGGGCCTTCGTGCTCCCCGAGGACGCGGATCCCGAGGCGATCGCCGCGAAGGCGGGCAACGGCGTGCTGACGATCCGCGTGCAGAAGCGGGCCGAGACGAAGCCGCGCTCGATTCCCGTCGAGGTGCACTGAGCTTCGGCCCGCTCCGGCGGGCCGTTCCCGTGCCCCGGCCGCCTCGGCGGTCGGGGCACGGACCTCCCTCCGATCCTCCGGGGCGTGCAATCGCGGCGCGGCCCCGCGACACTGGCACGTGACCGGACGGTGACGAGGGGTCCATGAGCACGAGCGGTGCCCGGGAGGAAGAGGGCGAGTCCCTGCGCGTCCGCGTCCGGCGCGTGATCTTCGAGTCCACCGCCGGGGCGCCGCGCCAGTTCGACGTCGTCCTCATCGCGGCGATCCTGCTGTCCGTGCTCGCCGTGATGCTCGACAGCGTTCCCTCGGTACACGCCCGCTACGGCGGCGCGATCTTCTACGTGGAGTGGGGCTTCACGCTCCTGTTCACGATCGAGTACGCCGTGCGCCTCTGGTGCGTCGAGCGACCCCTCCAGTACGCGCGGAGCTTCTACGGGGTCATCGACCTCCTCGGCATCCTGCCGACCTGGCTGAGCCTCGTCTTCGCCGGCACCCAGTACCTGCTGGTGATCCGGATCCTGCGCGTGCTGCGCGTCTTCCGCGTGCTGCGCATGGTGCGCTGGGTCTCCGAGGCCTCCTACCTGCTGGAGGCGCTCCTCGCGTCCCGGCGCAAGATCGCCGTGTTCCTCTTCGCGGTGCTCACCCTGGTGGTCATCTTCGGCTCCCTGCTCTACATCGTGGAGGGGCCGGAGGCGCCCTTCGACAGCATTCCGATCTCCATCTACTGGGCCATCGTCACCCTGACCACCGTGGGCTACGGGGACATCGTGCCGACGACGGCGCTCGGGCGCGGCCTCGCCGCCTGCATCATGGTCATGGGCTACGGGATCATCGCCGTGCCCACGGGCATCGTGACCGTGGAGCTCAACGAGGCCATGCGCCGGCAGCGGGCGAGCAGCCGGGCCTGTCCCGGCTGCGGCTCCCAGGGGCACTACGTGGAAGCCCGCTTCTGCTGGCACTGCGGGGAACGGCTCGAGTAGGCCCTCCCCCGGACGCGTTCAGGCGCGGGGGTCGAAGTCCGAGACCTCGGCGAGCTGCGCGAAGAGCGCCCGCTCCCGCTCCGTCGGCCGGTCGGGGACGACGACGCGGAAGGCGAGGTAATGGTCCCCCCGGGGATTCCCGGCGAGGCCCTTGCCGCGCAGGCGCATGCGCCCCCCGGAAGTACCGGGCGGCACCTTGACCTTCACGCGCCCGTCCAGCGTGGAGACCTCGACCTCGGCGCCGAGCACGGCCTCCCAGGGGGCGAGCGGGACCTCGAGGGTGACGTCGCGCCCCGCGAGCTCGAAGTGCGGATGCGGCCGGACGTGGATCTCCACGTAGAGGTCGCCGCGGCGACCGTCCGGGCCCTCGGGGCCCTGGCCGCGCAGGCGGATCTGCTGACCGCGGGTCACGCCCTCGGGGACCCGGACCTTGAGCCGTCGCTGACGGCTGCCGTCGGGGAGCGAGAGGCGGACCTCCTTCTCCACGCCGCGGTGCGCCTCCTCCAGGGAGAGCTCGAGGGTCGCCGTCGCCCGGGGCGGCTCCGGGGCCGCCCCGCGACCCGCACGGCGGAACCCCTCCGAACCGGGGCCGCCCGTGCGGAAGCCGGCCGCGCCGGGGCCACCGAACGCGAAGCCCCCCTCGCCGCCGCCGAACATGGCGCGGAAGAACTCCGAGAAGCCGTCGCCGGCCGTTCCGGCACTGCCCGCGCCGAAGCCGCGGGCGCCGGCCCCGCCTCCGAAGCCGCCGCCGAAGGCCCGGGCGAGGTCCTCGAAGTCGATGCTGTGGGCGCCCCCGTGGCTGCGGAGCTGGTCGTAGGCGGCGCGCTTCTCCGGGTCGCCGAGCACCTCCCAGGCCTCGCCGACCTCCTTGAAGCGCTCCTCGGCGTCCGCCGCGTCGCTCACGTCCGGATGGTACTTCCGGGCGAGCTTCCGGTAGGCGCGCTTGATCGTGTCCGCATCGGCCTCCGGCTCCACGCCGAGGATGCCGTAGTAGTCCTTGTAGTCCATGTCGCTGTCGTCCGCGTGCGCCCGGCGGGTC
>JAZBPF010000198.1:0-2244 GCA_036351515.1 Pseudomonadales bacterium
GCGAGATAGGCCGCCCAGGCCGGCGGCCAGTTGCCGGCGATCTCGGCGCCGCCGGAGTGGTAGTTCGGATGGATCAGCAGGACGTGCATGGCGACGCTCGCACCGGAAGTGTCCAGCCGATCATCCACCTCTGCCGTCCGAGCGGGTTGACACAGGTCAACGGGCGAGCCCCGTTCCCGACCTCTCGTCGCCGGGGTAGATTCGAAGGCACCCGGGACAGGGATCGTCCTCATGCGCGAGACGGCCCGTCAGGAACTGATCCGGCTCGCCTACGAGGCCGCATTCCGGGAAGCGGGCTGGCCCGAACTGCTGCGGCGCCTCACCGGCGTCGTCGGGGGCTCCTGCGCCTTCCTCACCGAGCGCCACGGGCTCGAGGCCCGCATGCTCCACCACTCCGATCCGGCCACGCGCGGGAGCACGCGGGCCTACGATGGCTACTGGGCCCGCCGCGATCCGTGCATCGAACCGGTGAACCGGCTGCCGCCGGGCTTCGTGACGAGCGGCCGGACCATGGTCCCCACGATCCAGCGCACCCCGTTCTTCCACGAGTACTGCCTGCCCGCCGGGCGCACGGACCACCTCATCGTCCATGCGGGGGGCGGTGGCGCGCACCGCAGCCAGATCCTGGTGGCGCGGACGCCCGGGGATCGTCCCTTCGGCGAACGGGAGATGGACGCGGTGCGCTTCCTGGTCCCGCACCTCCTGCACGCCGCACAGCTGCGCAGCGGATGGCGCGCCCTCGGGGAGCGGGCAGACGTCCTAGAGGAGGCGCTCGAGGCGGAGGAGGCCTCGATGCTGCTCCTGACGGCGGAGCGACACATCGACAGCACGAGCCGCGCCGCGGCGGACCTGCTCGGCCCGGGCGGACCCCTGCGCAGCCGTCAGGGGCGGCTCGCCGGCCGGACGCCGCAATCCGACCGGGCCCTCGCCGACGCCTTCGGCGAAGTGGATCGGGAGTTCCATCGCTGCGGGCTCGGGGTCGCGGAATGTCTCCTCGCCCACGGGCACCGGAACTACCGTTGCCGCCTGCGGCGTCCCGCGACCGACGGGGCCCCCGACCGGATCCTCCTCGTGGCCCGACCGCTCCGGGAGCCCGCACTCCGGCCCGACCGCCTCGCGTTGCTCCGAGGCCTGACGCGCACGGAGGCGGAGATCGTGCTCGCGCTCTGCGCGGGACGGACCGCCGAGGCCGTGGCCGAGGCCCGCGGCGTACGCGTCAGCACCGTGCGCTGGCACGTGCGCAACGCTCTCGGGAAGCTCGGGGTCGGCTCGCTCCGGGAAGCCGCATGGCAGCTCGGCGCGCTGGCGGCCGGGCTCCCCCCACAGGACTGAGGGGGCGCACCGATTCCGTATCGGGGCAGCATCCCCGCAGATCTCCTGCGGAGGGCGACCCCATGCAACTGCACGACTCCTTCGGAATGAACCCGCGAATGGTCCGCTTCTTCCTCCTCGAGAAGGGCCTCGAGCTGCCCCGGACCGAGGTCGACATCCTGGCCGCCGAGAACCGCCAGCCCGCCTACCTCGCCGTGAATCCCGCGGGACAGACGCCGGCGCTGACCCTCGACGACGGCCGAACTCTCGCGGAGACCTGGGCCATCTGCGAGTACCTCGAGGAACTGCATCCGCAGCCCGTGCTGATCGGCGACACCCCGGAGGCCCGCGCCGAGACGCGCATGTGGTGGCGTCGCGCCGAGCAGCAGGTCTGCCACCCGATGGTCCAGGGCTTCTACTACGCCGAGGGCCTCGATCTCTTCCGCACGCGCTTCCGCTGTCTCCCGGAGGCGGCCGACGGTCTGAAGGCGCGGGCGCGGGACGGCATGGGCTGGCTCGACGGGTTGCTCGCGGACCGGCGCTGGCTCGCGGGGGAGCGCTTCACGGTCGCCGACATCTGCCTCTACTGCTACGTGGATCAGCTCTCCACCGCCGGGCAACCCATGCCCGAGGCGACGGCGAACCTGCGGGCCTGGTTCGAACGGGTCGACGCGCGGCCGGCGGCTGCAGCGTCGGTCTGGCACGAGCAGCCCTTGGGCATGCGCGGCTGACGAGTCGGGGAGCGGCCGGGGCTCAGCGGCGGAGCAGTCCCCGCAGCAGCCGGGGAGACCGGGCGAAGCCGATGGCTGCCGCGACCCGGAGCGCCGGCTCCAGCGGATAGGGCAGCGTGTGGATGCCGCCGTGGACCCGCGCCGTCCCCGGAACGGGTGCCTCGGGATGGAGCCAGTCCCGGAGCGCGAGGAGCCCGTTCAC
>JAZBPF010000199.1:0-4753 GCA_036351515.1 Pseudomonadales bacterium
CGTGAACAGGTTGTCCACGTAGCCGTCGCGCTGGAGCATCATGCCCGAGACGCGCAGCGCGGCCCGGTCACCGAGCGGCACGTTGACCATGCCGTTGGCCTTGCGCGTGTCGTAGTTGCCGGCCTGCAGGTCGACGGAGGCGTCGAAGGCCTCGTTGTCGGCGCGCGCAGGGATGATGTTCACCACCCCGCCGGTGGTGTTGCGGCCGTAGAGCGTGCCCTGCGGCCCGCGCAGGATCTCCACCCGCTGCACGTCGAAGAACTCCGACTCGAAGATCGACGAGGTCTGCAGGTAGGCGCCGTTGAAGGCGATGGCGGTGCCGGAGTCGGAGCTCGCGCCCACGGCGTTGTTGCCGATGCCGCGGATGCGCAGGTTGTTGCCGGTGAAGTTGCCCTGCGTGAAGGTCAGGTTCGGGACCGACATCTGGACGTCGAGGGCGTCGTCGATGTTCTCGCGGTCCAGGGATGCCTGGTCGAAGGCGGACACCGCGATGGCCGTGTCCTGCAGGGTGGATTCGTTGCGGCGCGTGGCGGTGACCACGACCTCCTCGATGACGCTGGCCGCGTGGGCGACCGGAAGCGCCGAAAGCGCGCACAGGGCCGAAGCTCCCGCTCTGCGCAGGAAACTGCGTGCATTCATGATTGTCTCCCCAGGACGGGAACGAACCCGTACTGCTCTCTCGGGGGTGTACCGCCATCGCTCTCCCGATGGCGCGGGCAGGGTGCCCGGGGGCGCTCAAGCCAGCGAGTGCCCCTGCGGGACGCGAAGTCCCGGGCGGGAGTCTAGTCGGAATCCGGGGGGGTGCAAGGAAATCGTCACGAAGTTCCGGAGCGCAGGACGCTCCGGGGAGGTTCCGGAGGCCGGAACGAAAGAGCCCCGCACGGGGCGGGGCTCTTCCGGATCGGTTGCGCGGTCGGCGTCAGAGGTTCACGCCGAGCGTCGCACCGTAGAGCCGCGGTTCCACCAGGAACGCGTTGTTGAACAGACCCGAGGACGGATCGGTGGCATAGGTGCCGGTGATGTTGTCCTCGTCCGCGAGGTTCTGGCCGAAGACCCGCACGAACCACTTCTCGTCGGCGCTCGTGAGCGTCACCTGGGCATTGATCATGTCCCAGGCGTCGATCAGGTCCTGCTGACGGTTGAACTGGGTCGAGTAGAACTCGTCCTGCCAGTAGTAGTCCACGCGGCCGGTCAGGTACATGCCGTTGCCGAACGTATGGGTGTACTGCGCACCCAGCGTCACGGTCACTTCCGGGGCGTTGATGAGCTGGTTGCCGTTCAGGTTCGTCTCGACCCCGCTCGGCAGGTA
The DNA here is from genome assembly GCA_036351515.1 of Pseudomonadales bacterium. Classification (GTDB taxonomy): domain Bacteria; phylum Pseudomonadota; class Gammaproteobacteria; order Pseudomonadales; family Azotimanducaceae; genus JAZBPF01. Next base: position 1,310 of record JAZBPF010000199.1, read on the forward strand.
CTCGTAGCCCGGGAAGGCGCCGCTCGCGATCACTGCTTCCAGTGCCTGGCAGCTGGAGATCGCGGAGTCGGTCACGCCGGGCAGCGGAGCGAGCTGCGCACCACCGCCGAGGTCGACACCCGTCGGGATGTAGGGGGCACCGGCGCCGGTGACCGCTCCCACGAGCGCAGCGTTCTGCGACACCGGTGCGTTGCTGCCGAAGGCCACGGCGCAGTTCGAGGTGGACGGGATGTCCTTGAACACGGAGACGTCCGTACGGCCCTGAGAGGGATCGCGCGGATCGACGGTGAGCGTGTCACCGAGCTCCGTGTTGAGCGTGGCCACGGTGGCGTTCAGCAGCCACTTCTCGGTCGGTGCGAACACGAACTCGCCCTCGAAGCCGAAGATCTCGGCGTCGGTGTTCTCGTTGAGCGACGTCCGGTTCACGATCTTGCCGATCTGCAGGTCGCCGTAGTCGTAGTAGAAGAGGTTCAGGTTGGCCTGCAGACGACCCTCCATGAGGGTGTTCTTCGCACCGATCTCCCAGGCGCCGATCTCCTCGTTGTCGAAGGTCGCCGGGGCGCTGCCGAAGAGGGCGGCGTCCACGGGCGGGTTGAGACCGCCGGACTTGAAGCCGAGCGAGTACGACGCGTAGAGCAGCGTTTCGTCGGTGAAGGACACGTCCGGGGCCCAGTCGATCACGAAGCGGCCGGTCCAGGCGTCGAAGTCGGCCTCGTCGTCCCGGAACTGCTGGTTGCCGGCGGTCGACGGATCCCCGTCGTAGAGTCCGGCGGCCCGGGCGGCCTCGAGGAGTTCCGGCAGGTTCTCCACCGGCACCGGGGTGCCGCCACCGATGAAGGCGCTGCTGCCGTCGAGGCCGGTCAGGAACGGAGCCCCGCCGAGGAGCGGCAGCTGGCGGTCGCGCAGGGACTTGGTGTCCTTCGAGTAGCGCAGACCCAGCGTGACCTTCACGGTCTCGCTGACGTCGTAGTAGGCCTCACCGAACACGGCGGTGGACTCGAGACCGTAGAAGTCCGTCTCGCTGTTGAAGTAGGGCGTGCCTGCGTTCAGGAAAGCGTTCGCCGGGTCGGGGTTGCCCGCCGCTGCGAGGGCGACGTTCGCGTAGTCGAGCGCTGCGGCCTGGACCGTGTAGTCGGTCTCGGTCTCGAAGTCGAGGTAGTAGCCGGCCAGCAGGAAGTTCCAGGGGCCTTCGAGGTTGGTCGTCAGGCGGAACTCCGCGCTCCACTGCTCCGAGTCTGCGAGGGACAGGTCCCGCGCCGTGCCGAGGCGGTCGAACTCGAAGCCGGCGCTGCCCTGGGCCGCACCGAAGGAGGTGTTCGGGTTCGGCACGGTGCTGATCCAGAGCGGACCCCCGTCCTCGGTGCCGAAGAACTGACAGGCCGCCGGGGCGACGCCGCAGAAGCCCGCCGGGATGGACACCTGGGTGTTCGGATCCGCGGTGCCGTTGTAGTCCATCCGGGAGCCGACGAAGGTCTCCTGGTAGCCCACGATGAGCGTCGACGTCAGCCAGTCGTTCCAGTCGTGCTCCAGGGTGGCCGTGAGCAGCGTCTCGTCCGACTCGTACTGCGGATCGAAGAGCGCGGAGATCTCCCGGAAGTCGTCCGGGTTGTTTTCCGCGACCGGCTCGAACACGTTGTACAGACCGAGTCCGCCGAGGATCAGGTTGGACGACAGCAGCGTGCCCAGCGTGGCATTGCCGTTGATGGACTCCGTCTGCAGCGTCGTAGGCAGACAGCCCAGGATGCCCGAGGGGTCCTGGTCGCAGAACTGCTTCTGGCTCCGGGTGCGCGAGGAGTTCTCCTCGAAGTAGGAGCCCATGAGGTCGAGGGTGGTGCGATCCGAGAGCTCCCAGCGCAGCGAGGCGCGCACGGAGTACTGCTCCCGATCGTCGACGTCGTTGCCCGTGACGAGGTTGTCCGTGAAGCCGTCGCGGTCCACGTAGATGCCGGCGACGCGCACGGCCACGTCTTCGCCCAGGGGAAGGTTGAAGTGACCCTTGGCGCGGCGGTGCTGGTAGTTGCCCGCTTGCAGCTCGGCGCTGCCCGTGGTCTCCCCGAGCACCGGCTTCGCGGTCTTGAGGTTCACGGCGCCGCCCGTGCTGTTCCGGCCGAAGAGGGTGCCCTGCGGACCGCGCAGGATCTCCACCTGCTCCATGTCGTAGTACTCGGTCTCGAAGAGACGCGGCGACTGGAGGTAGACGTCGTTCACGTGCATGGCGACGCCGGAATCACCGCTGGTGGCGGTGAGCAGGGTGCCGATGCCGCGGATCTGGAAGTTGCTGCCGGAGAAGTTGCCCTTGGTGAAGGACACGTTCGGCACGTTGAACTGGAGATCCGTGAAGGCGTCGATCTGCCGGGCGTCGAGGGCCGCGGCGTCGAAGGCCGAAACGGAGATCGGCACGTCCTGGATGGATTCGGTGCGCTTCTGCGCGGTGACGACCACTTCCTCGATGACGGGCGCTGCGGACGCCGTCGTACCCACCGTCGCGGCGCACAGCATCGTGCCGCCCGCGCGCAGCAGGAAACCTCTGCTCTTCATGACTGCCTCCCCTGGACGGGAAAGATCCCGTACCGCTCTCTCGGGTTTGTGCGTGCCGCCACCCGGCGGCAGCGTTCGCGGAGTGTGACCTGGCGGTCATGCCTGCGGCCGCCTGGATTGTGTTCTCAGAAACACTCCTGAAACGGAGTCTAGCCCACAACGGGGGGGAATCAAGCGGTCCCGTCGTGTCCTGCGGGGGTCGCCGGCGCCCCCTCCGGCACCGGATCGGGCGCCGCTGCGGAAGAAAGCTCCCGGGCCGGGCCGAGGAGCACCGCGATCCAGTGCGTGTCGGGCCGGTGCTCGAGGGCGATGCGCAGGGTCACCGTGAGGGGCACCGAGAGCAGCATGCCCACGGGACCGAGGGCCCAGCCCCAGAACACCAGGGAGAGCCAGACCACGAGGGTGGACAGCCCGAGCCCCTGGCCCATGAAGCGCGGTTCGAACATGCCCCCGACGACCGTGTTCAGGGCGAAGTAGGCGACGCCGAGGAAGGCGGCCTCGCCGAGGCCGAGCTGCACGGCCGCGAGGAGCACCGCCGGGACCGCCGCGATGAAGGAGCCGATGTTCGGCACGTAGTTCAGCAGGAAGGCCAGCAGCCCCCAGAGCACGGCGAAGTCGACCCCCAGGAGCACGTTCAGGGCGTAGGCCAGGATCCCCGTGAGTGCGGAGGTCGTGGTCTTGATCGCCATGTAGCGATTGATGGTCTCCGAGAAGGACTCGAAGCGCGGAAGCGATTCCTCGGGGTCCTGCAGGATCTCCGCGAGCTTGCGCGGGATGCTCCGCGCCTCCAGGAGCATGAAGATCACGGTCAGGAGGATCAGGAAGGTGTTGGACAGCGCGCTCGTGAGCCCCTGCAGGGTCCGGCCGACCATGCGCATGGCGAAGCCCGGATCGAAGGAGGGCAGC
>JAZBPF010000200.1:0-6601 GCA_036351515.1 Pseudomonadales bacterium
GACGAACCCGAACCCCTCGAGGTCGTGCGCTGGCCCCTCGCGGAGCTCGAGCCCCTGTTCCTGCGCGAGGACTTCAGCGAGGCACGCGCCATCGCCGCGCTGCATCTCGCCCGCCAGCGGCTGGCGGGAGCCGGTCCGTGACGGGGACCGCACCGGCCGCGCTGGTCGACGGCGTCGTCGACGCCGTGCGCCGGGCCGGGGCCGCCACGCTCGTCCACTACCGACGCGAAGGGCTCGAGGTCCATGCGAAGGCCGACGACTCCCCGGTCACGCGCGCGGACCTGGCGGCCCACGAGGTGCTCGCCGCAGCGCTCGCCGCCCTCGCGCCGGACGTACCCCTGCTCTCGGAGGAGGGCACCCACGCCGACGGCGCGGAACGCACGCGCTGGACGCGCTGCTGGATCGTGGATCCGCTCGACGGTACGCGGGAGTTCCTCGCGGGCAACGACGAGTTCACGGTCAACGTGGCGCTCGTCGAGGCGGGGCGGCCCGTGCTCGGCGCCGTCGGGGTCCCGGCCCGCGGCGAGGTGTTCGTCGGCCTCGTGCCCGAGCGCCGCGCCTGGCGCGTCGACGCCGACGGCCGCGCGGAGCCGATCGCCGTGCGGCCCTGTCCCGCGGCGCCGGTCGTGCTCGCCTCGCGCAGCCACCGGACGCCGGAGCTGGAGGCGCTCCTCGGCGAGCTCCGGCAGGCCTTCCCCGGGCTCCGGGAGCGCGCCGTGGGCAGCGCGCTGAAGCTGGTGGAACTCGCCCGGGGCGCCGCCGACGCCTATCCGCGGCGCGGCCCCTGCGCCGAGTGGGACATCGCCGCCGGCGAGGCGGTGCTCGAGGCCGCCGGGGGGCAGCTGCGGACCTTCGAGGGGAGCCGGCTCGCCTACAACAAGGCCGGAAGCCTGCTGAATCCGGACTTCTGGGCGGTCGGGGATCCGGACGGCCCCCTGGCCCGCCGCCTCGCGGCGTGCACCGCATGAACGCCGCCGCGCGCCGATCGCTCGTTCGGCCCCGGGGCGAGGAAAACTCGAAGGAAATCAGGGAACTGCGAGAGGATTGGCTCACGAGGCCGGGCTGCAGGAACGCATTCGCCCTGCCGAGGAGAATACTGTATGTCCATACAGTCCCGGCCCGTGAGGAGGTCAGAATACCCACAAACCGGGGCGAAGGAAAGCGGCTCCGGGAGCCGCTTCCGGGGAGGCGGGAACCGTGAGCCGGAGCGGTCCGAGCGACGGTTCCGAGGGCTTCGGACGCTACCTCGCGGAGCTCGGACGCACGCCGCTGTTCACCCCCGACGAGGAGCGTGCGGCCGCGGAGGCACTGGCGGCGGCCCGGGCGCGGGAAGTGCGCTGTGCCCTCGCCGTGCCGGACGTGGCGGAGGTCCTGCGCGAACGGCTCGCCACGCGCCTGGCGCAGGACGCCGCCGTGGGCGATCTGCTGGACGGCCTCGAGGCACCGCTCGCCGACGGCGGACTCCCGGTCGCCCTGGCGCGGCTGCGCCGGGACCTGGCCGCGCCGGCGGCGGAGCGCCGCGAGATCCTCGCCGGGGTCCGCTGGCGCCGGAGCGCCCTCGACGGCGCGCTCGCGCCCTTCCGCGCGGCGGTAGCCGCGCACCGGGCCCGGGACCGCAGCGCGCGCCAGCTCGGCCGCTGGCTCGCGGGCGTCCCCGAGGGCGCGCTCGCCGCGGTCCCTCCGGGCGGCCTCGACGCCCACCGGCTCGAACGCTGGGTGCGTGACGGGGTGCTCGCGCGCGCCCGGCTTCCGGGCCTGCGGCGCGAGCTCGCGGCGCTCGACGCGGCGCTTCCCGTACTCCCGGGCTCACTCGCGGCGGAGGAAGCGCTCGCCCTCGCCGCCGGCCTCGAGCGCGCCGCGGGCGCGGTCCGCGCGCGCGTGGACGCCTTCGTGCGGGCGAACCTCCGCCTCGTGGTGTCCGTCGCGCGGGGCTATGCGCAGCGCGGCGTGGCCCTCGAGGATCTCGTGCAGGAGGGGAACGTCGGGCTGCTGCGGGCCGTGGACCGCTTCGATCACCGGCTCGGGCACCGCTTCTCCACCTACGCCACCTGGTGGATCCGCCAGGCCGTGAGTCGCGCCGTGGTGGCCCAGGGCCGCACGATCCGGGTGCCGCAGGCGCTGGCGGAGCTCGTGGGTCGCCTGCGCGCGGTCTCCCGCCAGTGGCTGGTGGTGCACGGCCGCGAGCCGACGGAGCGGGAACTCCTCGCCCTCGGGCTCGCGCCCCCGGCGCGGGTCCGCGAGGCCCTCGCCCTGGTCCCGGAGCCGCTGTCCCTGGACGCGCCGATCGGCGACGGCGAGTCGGGGGCCGAGCTGCACGGGGCGGTGCCCGGGGAGGAGGATCCGGCGGGGCGGGCGGAGGACGCGCTCGGCGCGCGGGCGGCGCGGAGAGCGCTCGAGCGGCTGCCGGTGGCGGAGGCCGCGGTGCTGCGGCTGCGCTTCGGGATCGGCGTGGGCCGGGAGCACACGCTCGGCGAGGCCGGGGCGGCCCTCGGCCTCGCGCCGGCCCGCGTCCGGCGCCTGGAACGCGAGGCCCTGGAACGACTGCGTCGATCGGCGCCGGAGCTCCGGACCCTGCTCGATCCCTGAACGGATCCGTGCGCCGGAAGACCGGCGCACGGGAGCTCAGACGATCTCGACGAGCTCGATCTCGAACTTCAGGTCCTTGCCCGCGAGCGGATGGTTCGCGTCGAGGGTGACCTTGTCCTGGTCGACGGCCGTGACGTGGACCACGAAGGGCCGGCCCTCGGGATCCTTCATCTGCAGCGCCTGACCCACGGACAGGTCGAGGTCGTCGGGGAGCTGGTCGCGCTCCACGGCCGCCACGAGTTCGTCGCGACGGGGGCCGTAGGCGTCGTCGGACGGGACCGTCGCGGTGGTGGTCTCGCCGGGCTCCATGCCGACCACGGCGGCCTCGAAGCCCGGGATGAGCCGCCCCTCCCCGAGCGTGAACTCCAGGGGCTCACCGCCCATGGAGGAGTCGAACTGGTCGCCGTCGTGGAGCGTGCCGGTGTAGTGGACGCGGACGGTGTCTCCGGACTGGGCCTTGGACACGGGGGCCTCCTTCGTGGCTGCGGACGATGCATGCGCCGTGCACGGCCCGAGTGTCGCACGCCCGTCCGCCGGGTCACAAAGCGCGCGCCCGCGCCTTCCCTCCGTTCAGATCGCGAGCCAGTGCACCCAGAGCGCCGTCAGGGGCGGCGCCACGAGGGCCGTGACGATCCCGAGCAGGAGGAAGTCCCGCGCACGGACCCGCCCCGTGGCGTGGGCGAGGGCGTTCGGCGGGGTGGCGACGGGCAGGGCCATGGCCGCCGAGGCGCAGAGGGCCACGGAGAGGACGGCGTCGGTGCCGCCGGCCGCCGGCACCGTGAGCACGAGGGGCACGAGGACGTTCGCCGCCGCCGTGTTGCTCATGACGTTCGAGAGCACCACGGCGAAGGCGCCGGCGAGCATGGCGAAGGCGAGGGGCGGCAGCCCGGCGAGGTCGACGCGCCCCACGAGCCACGCGGCGAGGCCGGTCTCGTGGATCGCCTGGCCGAGGGCGAGGCCCCCCGCGAGCAGGAACAGCACGTCGTAGGACAGGCGCCGGAAGGCGTCGACGTCGAGGACGCCGGTGGCCGTGAGGAGCACGACGGGCACCACCGCCACCACGGGCGTGGGCAGGCCGTGGAGGTCCTGGGTGAGCCACAGGCCCAGGGTCGCCACGAGGGTGCCCGCCACCACGAGGATCGCCCAGTGCGGTGCCCGGTCCGCGGCTCCCGGCGGCTCCGGTGTCGCCACGGACCCGGGCGGCGCACCGCGCAGACGCAGGAGCAGGACCCCCACGAGGAGCCCGGCGAGGACCAGAGCGGGCGGCAGCCCCACGGTGAACCAGCGCGCGAAGGACAGGACCACCTCGCCGCGGTCGGCGAGGGTCCCGGCGGCGATGGCGTTCGGCGGCGTCCCCACGAGCGAGCCCATGCCGCCGAGGTTCGCGCCCACGGGCACCGCGAGCACGAGCGTGGCGGCGAAGCGATCGCTCACTGCGCGTCCCTGCAGGAGCGGCGCCACGAGCGCGAGCATCATGGCCGTGGTGGCCGTGTTCGACATGATCATGGAGAGCACGAAGGCGATCGCGGCGACGGCGACGACGAGCGCCCGGGGCCGCCGGGCGAAGCGGGCGAGGGCGTGGGCCGCGAGCCAGCGGTCGATGCCGGTGCGGTTCATCCCCGCCGCGAGCACCAGGCCCCCGAAGAAGAGCCACACCAGCGGATGGCCCAGCACGAGCACGTGCCGCTCCCAGTCGCCGCCCTCGGCGGCCGGGCGCCCGAGGAGCAGCACCTGCAGGGCGATCACGAGGATGCCGACGGCGAAGGCGGGGATCGCCTCCGTGAGCCAGAGGCCCGTGGCCGTGAGGAGCACGAAGAGCGCCCGGCGGGCCTCGCCGTCGAGGCCCGGTTGTTCGGGCACGAGCGCCGTGGCCCCGGCGGCGGCGGCCAGGACCGCGAGGAACAGGCCCAGGCGCCGGGCGGAGGACAGCTCCAGCCACCCGAGGATCCCCTCGGGCAGGGCCGCGTCCGGGAGCCGCTCCCCCCGGGCCTCGTCTTCGTCCGGGGCGCTCAGGGGGGCGCCTCCCGGCGCGCCGCCGCGCCGTTCATGCGGACGATTCCGCGGCGATCACCTCCCGGACGAAGGCGAGCTTCTCCGCGGCCGGGGGCGGGCAGACGAAGGGGTAGGCGTCCGCGAGCCCCATGGCCCGGTTGAGCTCGTTCAGCGCCGCGCCCACGGGCGCGAAGCGCAGCACGAGCCGGCCCCCGTCGCGCTCGACGTAGGGGTCCTCGAGCGGTCCCGCGTCCTCGACGTCGGCCTCCACGCCGAGGGCGTGGGCGCTCTCGAGCGTGTCGAGCACGTGCAGGAGCTGGGCGAAGGTCTCCGCCCAGTCCTCCCAGGGGTGGCTCGTGGCGTAGGCGCTGATGTGGGTCCGGGGCCAGTCCGCCGGCGGCCCCTGCTCGTGGTGGCGCGCCAGCGCCGCACCGTAGTCCGCACGCTCGTCGCCGAAGAGCGTGCGGAAGCGCTCGAGGCGCTGCGGATGGCGCGCGACGAGCCACGGCCAGAAGAAGTGGCCGCTCTCGTGGCGGAGGTGGCCGAGCACCGTCCGGTAGGGCTCGTCGAGCGCCGAGCGCGCGCGCTCCCGGTAGGCGGGATCGGCCTCCTCGAGATTGAGCGTCACGAGGCCGGCGTGGTGCCCGGTCTGGATCGAGGGGGCGGCGCCGGCCCGCGCCGCGGCGTCCGAGAGCACGTCGAAGAGCAGCGGCGGCGCGCCCCGCTCGCCCGCGGGGTCGAGCCCGAGGCGCCAGAGGCCGTAGAGCAGGCGGCGCTTGGCCTGCTCCACCTCGGCCCAGCGCTCCGCCGCCCCCGGCGGCGAGAGGTCCGGCAGCGTGCGCGTGAGGCGGCAGGAGAGGCACAGGGCGTTGCCGTCGTCCGCGGTCACGAGCCAGTTGCAGGCGCAGGCGCCGTGCCGGTTCGCGCAGGGGCGCAGTCCCGGCTCGTCGACCGGGCGCAGGCGCCGCTCCACCGGGTCGAAGCCCAGCTCCGCTCCGCAGCGCAGGCAGCGCGAGTTCTCGAAGTACAGGTGCGCGGCGCATGCGGGGCAGTGCAGTCGGCGCATGGTGGTCCCGTCCCGGCGAGCTCACGACGGTAGGGAGCCCGCGGCCTCCTTGTCCAGCGCCGCGGTCGCGGCCCGCCGCGCGCGTCGCGGGGGACGGACGCGTACACTGGCGCCGGTCCGACGGCGGGGACGGGACAGATGCACTACGCGAAGCTCGGTCGTACGGGATTGTCGGTGTCCCGGCTCTGCCTCGGCTGCATGAGCTACGGGGACCCGGCCTGGCGCGACTGGGTCCTCGACGAGGCCGCCGCCCGGCCCTTCTTCGAGCGCGCCCTCGAGGCGGGCATCAACTTCTTCGACACCGCCGACGTCTACTCCGACGGCGTGAGCGAGGAGATCCTCGGTCGCGCGCTGCGCGATCTCGTGCCGGACCGGGAGGACGTGGTCGTCGCCACCAAGTGCTTCGGCGGCACCCACCGCGGGCGGCGGAACCGGCACGGTCTGTCGCGCAAGAACGTGCTCGCCTCCTGCGACGCCTCCCTGCGGCGCCTCGGCACGGACTACATCGACCTCTACCAGATCCATCGCTTCGACCCGGAGACGCCCATCGAGGAGACCCTCGAGGCCCTGAACGATCTGGTGCGGGCGGGCAAGGTCCGCTACCTCGGCGCCTCCTCCATGTGGGCCTGGCAGTTCGCTCGCTACCAGGCGCTCGCCGAACGTCGTGGCTGGTCCCGCTTCGTGGCCATGCAGAACCACTACAACCTGATCTACCGCGAAGAGGAGCGGGAGATGATCCCGTTCTGCCTCGACGACGGCGTCGGCCTCATCCCCTGGAGCCCGCTCGCGCGGGGCTTTCTCGCGGGCAACCGGCACCGGGAGGGCGGCGGCGCCACGGCCCGGGCGAAGTCCGACGACTTCGCGCAGCGCATGTACTACGCCGACAACGACTTCGAGATCGCCGAGGCGAACGCCGCGCTCGCGGCCCGGCGCGGCGTGCAGCCGGTGCAGACGGCC
>JAZBPF010000201.1:0-2146 GCA_036351515.1 Pseudomonadales bacterium
CCTCCTCCTGGCCCTCGCCCTCGCCTTGCCCACGCTGCCGGCGTACGCCCTGCGCTGCCCCGACGGCATCGTCGATCCCGGCGCGCACAAGGCCGAGGTGCTCGACGCCTGTGGCGAACCCGAGTCCCGCGAGCGCGTCGCCACCTTCCCGCGGCGGCCGATCCTCGGCGGGCTGCCCGGCGAGTACGAGTACCTCGGGCTCCCCGTCGTGGCCGAGGAATGGGTCTACGAGTTCGGACCGCAGCGCTTCCGGCGCCTGCTCCGCTTCCGCGACGGCCGGCTCACGCACGTGGAGACCCTCGAGAAGCCGCACTGACGGCGACGCTCCGCCGCCGTAGACTCGGCGGACCGGGACGGGAGGGGCATCACGGCCTACGACTACGCGCGCATCCGCGTCGAGCACGACGCGGGCGTCTGCTTCGCCACCATCGACAATCCGCCGATCAACCTGATCACGCTCGAGCTCTACGGCGAGCTCGCCGCCTTCGCCGCCGAGGTGGAGGCCGACGAGTCGGTCCGCGCGGTCATCCTGAAGAGCGCCGATCCCGACTTCTTCCTCGCCCACTTCGACGTCGAGGCGATCCTCGGCTTCCCCACGGACGGCCCCGCCGAGCGCAGCGAGGCGCTGAACGACTACCACGTCATGTGCGAGCGCTTCCGCACCATGCCCAAGGTCACGATCTGCCAGATCGAGGGGCGGGTGGGCGGCGGCGGCAGCGAGCTCGCGCTCTCCTGCGACCTGCGCTTCGGCGTGAAGGGAAAGACCACGATCTGCCAGATGGAGGTGCCCCTCGGCATCCTCCCCGGCGGGACCGGCACGCAGCGCCTGCCCCGCCTCGTGGGCCGGGGGCGCGCGCTGGAGATCATCCTCGGCGGCGACGACCTGGACGCGAAGACGGCGGAGGCCTGGGGCTACCTCAACCGCGCCCTGAAGGCCGACGAGATCGGCCCCTTCGTGGAGGCCCTCGCACGCCGCATCGCGTCCTTCCCGCCGGAGGCCGTGGCGCTGGCGAAGGCGTCCGTGGACGCGGCGGAGCGTCCGCTCCGGGAGGGCCTCGTGGAGGAGGCCTACCTCTTCCAGTGCCTGCTGCGCACGGAGGGCGCACAGACGAACATGCGCCGCTTCCTCGAGCTCGGCGGGCAGACCCGCAAGGGCGAGAAGAAGGTCGGCCGCCTCGCCGGCAAGCTGGGCCGGAAGCCCGCTTGACCCCTGCCGCGCCGCTCTACGGCGACGACCTCGCGTACGTCCACGCCACCGGCTTCGCGGGGCACGCGATCGGCGCCGCCCCGGCGATCCTCGCAGAACTCGACCGGGCCGGTCTGCAGGGTGCCCGGGTGATCGAGCTTGGCTGCGGCGGGGGCGACCTGCTCGCGGCCCTGCGGACGGCGGGTCACGACCCGGTCGGCGTGGAGCCGTCGCCGGCGCTGCGCCGACGGGCGCGGCAACGCGTCCCCGGTGTTCCCGTGCAGGACGGCACCGCGGACTCGGTCGACCTCTCCGGCGCGCAGGCCGTCGTCGCCCTCGGGGAGGTCTTCAACTACCTGCCCGCGACGGGCCGCGCGAGGCCCCTGCGCTCGCTCTTCCGCCGCGTCGCCGGCGCGCTGCCGTCGGGTGGCCTGCTGCTCTTCGACCTCCTCGTGCAGGGTGCGCCGTCCCTGGCCGGCCGCGGCTGGCGCGAGGGCGAGGACTGGTTCGTCGCCACGGAGTTCGTGGAGGCGGGCGATCGGGGAACGCGGACCATCGTGACCTTCGTGGATCCGGCGGGCCGCGGTCCGGCCGGCCGTCGCCGGGGTAGCGCCTGGCGCCGGAGCGAGGAGGTGCATCGCCTCCGGATTCCTTCCCGGGACTCGGTCGTGGGCGAGCTGCGCGAGGCGGGCTTCGCCGTGCGGGTCCGGCGCCGCTGGGGCGACGCGCCGCTCCTACCGCGGCGCCTCGCCTTCCTCGCCCGCCGACGCTGACGGATCGACGAGGGGGAGCGTCACCGTCGCGAGGAGTCCGCCTCCCGGGCGGTCGTCGAAGGCGAGGTCTCCGCCGTGGAGACGGATCGCCCCGGCCGCGACGGCGAGCCCGAGGCCCGCACCGCCGGTCTCCCCCGAGCGCGACGGATCGAGGCGCACGAACGGCTCCAGCACGCGCGTGCGCTGC
>JAZBPF010000202.1:0-3123 GCA_036351515.1 Pseudomonadales bacterium
GCAGACGACGTGGCGGACACGCCGCGCCTCGGTGACGCCGCGAGCAACGCGATCTCGAGCGCCTACACGGCGGCTCTGAACCACTACCTGCGCACGGAGCTCGGGGTGCGCATGGATCGGCCCTACCTCACGAGCAACCGGGCCGTCGGGCAGAACTGGAACTACCGGCCGGTACCCCTCGGCCAGTCCTGGGAGCCGTCCTACGTGAACACGGCCCGTGCCCTCTCCGACGCGCTGCGGAAGAACGGCGAGCTGCGCGTGCTCGTCGCGAACGGCTACTACGACCTCGTCACCCCCTTCCTCGATGCGGAGTACACGCTCGGTCGCCACGGCATCCTCCGCGACCGCATCGAGATGACCTACTACGAGGCGGGCCACATGATGTACGTGCACGAACCCGCCTTCGAGGCACTCATGCGCGACGTGCGGTCGTTCTACGCGCGCTGATCGGGGCGTGGAACGACCGGGCCGCCGGGCCACGACCCAGCGGCCGGAGCGAGTGCCGGGATCCACCCCGTAGCCACCGAGGACGCTCCGTGCAGACCGTCGCCGGCATCTCCTGGCTCCGCCTGGCCCTCGAGGCCTGCGCCATCGTCGGCAGCATCCTCCTCGCCTTCGCCATCGACGCCGCCTGGGAGTACCGCCGCGAACGGATGGAGGAACGCGAGTCGCTCTTGCGTCTCCTCGACGAGTTCGAGGCGAATCGCGGCGAGCTGGCGCGGACCCGGGACGCCTACGCGCATGCACTCCCCGCCGCCCGGGAGGTGCTCACCTACGGCATGCGGACCCTCACCCCGGAAGACAGCGCACACCTTCGCGGGCGCCTGCTGGAGGCGGTGGGCATCCTCACCTTCGATCCCGGTTCGGGCGCGCTCCAGTCCCTGCTCGCCTCGGGGACGCTCGAACGGATCGAGGACCGCGAGCTCCGCACGCATCTCGCGAGCTGGTCCGGGCGCATGAACGACTACAAGGAAGACGAGCGCCAGGCCGCCTACGTCGCGAACCGGGAGGTGATCCCCTGGCTGGATCCCGTCGTTCCACTCCCGGTGGTGGAGGAGGCGAACGGCCACGTGCACGTCGTGGACCTCCAGGGCGCCCTGCGGGACCTGCGCTTCCTGAACCGCGTCGGCCGCCTCGTCTACGCGATCGAAGTGGCGGCCGCCGACGCGACGGCCATGGCGACCGAGATCGACACGACGATCGCACTGCTCGAACGGGAGCTGAGGCGTTCGGAGTAGCGAGCGGGTCAGCGGGGGGGCTGGCGTCGCTGTCGCAGCTGAAGCTGGCTCCCACAACGGGGGTGTCGATGCCTTCTGTGGGAGCCAGCTTCAGCTGCGACGACGGCCCAGGCGACTCCGTTCGGATCGACTCCTCCCTTCCCGTGCAGCACCGCCCGAAGCTCGATCCCTCAGACCGACAACCCGTGCCCCACCGGGAGCGGCACGTCGAACGATGGCTCCTCGGCCACCCGCTCCCCGGCGCGCGCAGGCCAGTGCCGCAGCACGAACCCACCGAGCTCCTCGATCGCCGCCCGCCCCTCGGGAATCACGTGCGCCAGCATCTGGAACACGTGCGGCTGGCCGTCCCAGATCCGCAGCGTGGCGGAGACGCCGTGCCGCTGGGCTGCGGCCACCACGCGGCGCGCGTCGTCGAGGAGCACCTCGTGGCTGCCGACCTGCACGAGCAGCGGCGGAAAGCCCGCGAAGTCCGCGAACACGGGCGAGACGAGCGGGTGGGCGAGGTCGTGCTCGGGCGCGTAGGCACGGGCCGCTGCGGGCAGCCGATGCGCGGGGAGCATCGGGTCGAGGTCCGCGTGGGAGCGGATCGTCTCGCCCGAATGGGTCAGGTCGGCCCAGGGGGACAGGCAGCTGGCGCTCGCCGGCATGGGCAGGCCCGCGTCGCGGAGCTGCTGCAGGAGCGTGAGCACCAGGTTGCCACCGGCCGAGTCGCCGATCACCGCGATCCCTCGGGGATCCCGGCCCGCATCGAGGAGCCCCCGGTAGGCCGCGAACGCGTCCGTCGGCGCGGCCGGCCAGGGATGCTCGGGCGCCAGGCGATAGGCGGGGACGACCACCGGAGCGCGCATCGCCCGCGCGAGGCGCACCGCGAGCTTGCGGTACATGGTCGGGGAACCGACGAGGAAGGCACCGCCGTGCAGGTACAGGACCACTCGGTCGTCGGTCGGATACCCGACCGGACTCGAGACCTCTGCCGGCCGCCCCCCGACGATCGACCCGGCGACGCGGACGTCGGACGGCATCCGACGTCGCCCGTAGCGCCGCGCGATCCGTTCCCGCACCCGCTCGACTTCCGCCAGCGAGAGCTCGCGCCGCGCGAGCTGGGGCTTCATCCAGGTTCGCAGGGCGAGGCGGGCGACGTGGGAGCCGAGGCTCGGCATGGACGGAACTCCTGCTGCGACGGACGCCGCGCAGGGCTGTCACCGTCCGGTCGTCAATCCGTCATCCTACTGACATTCGACCGGTGGGCCCATCCCGACCGTCCCGGGGCCCGGACGGCCGATCCGGACCGGTCGATCGGCGGGCGACCGCGGAACGCGCGGAGCCCTCGGCTCGCTCGTTCGATGATCCGCACGGGCCAGGGACCCCGCCGCGGGACCTGCTCGTCCCTCCCGGCTCTTGCAGAATCGTGGTGGGTGTCCAAGGCTGGTCCCTGCAGCCACCGTCCATCGAAGCCGTCGACCCGGATCCACGGACCGTACCCATGAAGAAGGTTCTGCTGCTCTTCGCCTCCCGGGAGGGACAGACCCGGAAGATCGCGACCCGGATCGCCGAGCATCTGGAGGAAGCGGGCCTGGACGTCGACCTGGTCGATGCCGCGGATCGTGCGGCGACGGAAGCGATCGACCTCGAGTCCTACGCCCTCCTCGTCTTCGGCGCGTCCCTGCACGCCGGTGGAATCGCAGGAGACGTGAAGGGCTTCGTCCATGCCCACGCGCGGCAGATTCAGCCGCATCCGAAGAGCTTCTTCCTGGTGTCCCTGAGCGCAGCGACGAAGGATCCGGAGATCCGCGGCGAGTTCCTGGCCGATGCGCGCCGGAAGCTCGACCGACAGATCGACGTCACCTTCGAGGACACGGAGATGCTCGCGGGGGCCCTGCGCTAC
>JAZBPF010000203.1:0-7777 GCA_036351515.1 Pseudomonadales bacterium
CGCGTGGTGGCTCTTCCCGGAGCCGGACACGCCGTGCATGAGCACGAGCACGGGGCGGGCATCGGCCGCGAGTTCCTCTCCCACGCGGACGTGCAGGGCCACACGCTGCTCCAGCGCTGCCCGTGCGCCGCGGTCCTCCTGCTGACTCCGCTGGAGCGCGGCGACCTTGGCGCGGACCATGGTCCGGTACAGGGCGTAGAACCGGAGCAGGCGCAGCCCGCGCCAGTCGCCGCTGGCCGTGTGCCAGCTGTTCACCAGGCGCCAGGCGAGATCGCTCCGCTCCCGGGCGAGCAGGTCCATGAACAGGAAGGCGAGATCGCTCACCACGTCGATCCAGCGCAGCTCCGCGGAGAACTCGATGCAGTCGAAGGCCCGGATTCCCTCCGGCAGCCGGGCGAGGTTCGACAGGTGCAGGTCCCCGTGCCCCTCCCGCACGAAGCCGGCGGCGCGGCGCTCCACGAAGCGCGACCGGAGCGCCTCCCCGGCGCGTTCGCTGTGGCGGTCCAGGGGATCGATGCGCGCCGCCAGCGCGGGGCGGTCGGCGAGCTCCCGACGCAGGTGGGCGAAGTTCTCCCGCACGGGATGCAGGACCGACTCGAAGTCGCCCCAGCGGTCCGCCGCCTCCGCCCGCGGAAGCTCCGCCTGCCAGCGCGCGATCTCGCGCCCGACGGCCTCGAGGTCCCCGGGGCCGAGCGTGCCCGCCTCCAGTTCCCGGTCGAGCTGGGCGGCCTGGGGAAAGCGGCGCATGAGCACGGCGTATTCGAGGGGGCGACCGTCGCCGCCGAAGCGCGGCGCCTCGGGCGTGCCCGTGACCCGGAGCACGTCGAGATAGAGCTCCGGCGCGAAGCGGCGATTGAGCCGCAGTTCCTCGTGGGCGAAGTGCTCGCGGCGCGCGAGCGTGGAGAAGTCCAGGAAACCGAAGTCCACGGGCTTCTTGAACTTGAGGACGTGGTCTCCGGCGAGCAGCAGGCGCGAGATGTGCGTCTCGACGGTCTCGACCCCGTCGCTCACGGGAAAGGGCAGCAGTTCGGGCGCTTCCGCCAGGCGCGAGACCAGTCGGGCGCAGAGATCCTCGTTCGTCACGGGCGGGCGTCCCGGGCGTTCCCCGGGCCCGCTGCAGTACACTGGCCCTCTTCCGTTTCCGCCCCGCTCCGCCGGGGCCGCCCCGGAGTCACGCCGTTCCATGTCCCGCTTCCGGTCCACACCGTTCCTCGCCCTCCTCGTCCTGCTGCTCGGCGCCACCGTCGCCGCCGACGACCCGCGGGCCCTGCGCTGGCGTGAACTGATCCCCGCCGCGCTCGCGGACCGGCCCGTGGGGCCGCCGGCCGTGGACCACACGAACCCGGACGTGCTCACCCAGCTCTCGCCCTGGGGCGACCTGCCCATGAGCGAACTCGTGGTTCCGGAGCTCGACGGCGCGGACGTCACCATCGCCGGCTTCGTCGTCCCCCTCAACCTCACGGAGGACAACCGCGTCGACGAGTTCCTGCTCGTGCCCTACTTCGGCGCCTGCGTGCACGTCCCGCCGCCGCCCCCGAACCAGGTCATCTACGTGACCGCGGAGGAAGGGGAAGGCCTCGCGGCCGAGCGCATCTACGACGCCTGGGAGGTGCGCGGGCGCCTGAGCGTCGCCGCGCGCCAGAGCGCCATGGCCCAGGCCGGGTACTCGCTGCGCGCCGATGAGCTTACACTCTACGGGTACTGAAGCCGGTTCCGGAGCCATGCGCCCCACAGCGGAAGCCCCCCGTGCCGCCGGGCACGATCACGACGCCTGCGTGGAAGCGGCCCTGGCCGCCGCCGAGCGGATCTGTGCGCTGCGCAAGGCGCGCCTGACGCCGAACCGGCGGCGCGTCCTCGAGCTGATCTGGAACAGCCACGACGTCGTGGGCGCCTACGACATCCTCGCCGAGCTCCAGAAGGAGGATCCTTCGGCGAAGCCGCCCACGGTCTACCGGGCCCTCGACTTCCTCATGGGCCTGGGCCTCATCCACCGCATCGAGTCCGCCAACGGCTTCACGCGCTGCGAGGCGCCGGAGCGGGCCCACGTCTGCCAGTTCCTGATCTGTGACAGCTGCGGGCTCGTCGAGGAGCTCCATTCCACGCGCCTCGCCGGCGAGCTCGACGCCCAGGCCGAGAACGCGGGCTTCCAGCCCGGCTTCCAGATCGTCGAGGTCCACGGCCGCTGCCGCGCCTGCCGGGCCTGACGCTCGCTGCTCCCGCCACGCCCCTTCCCGAGCCCAGGAGGCCCGTCGTCCCATGCGCCTTGCCCGCTTCTCGCCCGCCGCCCGTCCCGACGACGCACCACGCACGGGCCTCGTGGTCGAGGACCGGGTGATCGACCTCTCCGCACGCGCGCCCTCGCTGCCGCAGGATCCCGCCACCCTCCTCGCCCGCTGGGCCGAGGTCCGGGAGGCACTCGCGCAGCTGGCGCGCGACCCCGCGGACGCCGCGCCCCTGGACGCGGTGTCCCTCCACGCGCCCGTGACGCCCCGCAAGTGCCTCGCCGTGGGGCTGAACTACGCGGCGCACGCCAGGGAGTTCTCCGGGTCCGTGCCGGAGCACCCCACGATCTTCAGCAAGCAGGTGAACTGCCTCGTCGGGCCCCATGCGGACGTGCACCTGCCCCGCGTCTCCGACGCCCTCGACTACGAGGGGGAGCTGGTGCTCGTGATCGGCCGCCGCTGCCGGCACGTGCCCCCGACCCGCGCGCACGAGGTGATCGGGGCCTGGTGCGTCGGGAACGACTTCAGCGTGCGCGACTGGCAGCTGCGCAGCGGCCAGTTCACGATCGGCAAGTCCTTCGACACGCACGGCCCCTTCGGGCCCTGGCTGGTGACGGCGGACGAGGTCCCGGACTACCGGTCCCTGATGCTGCGCACCCGGGTGAACGGGGAACTGCGCCAGGAGGCGAGTACCGCGGACATGCTCTTCCCCTGCGAGGAGCTGATCGCCCATCTCACGGCGGCCATGACCCTCGAACCGGGGGACCTCGTCTTCACGGGCACCCCGGCGGGGATCGGCTTCGCCGAGAAGCCGCCCCGCTACCTCCGTGCCGGTGACCGGGTACGCGTGGAGATCGACGGCCTGGGGGCCATCGAGAACCGCGTGGTCCCCGAACCGGACGCCACGGCGTTCGTCGACTGATCTCCGGAAGCGGATTCGCAGGAACCGAATGCTTCCCGCTCAGAGGCTTGCGGCACTCTTCTCGACGACGTCCGAAGACGCTGGCCCGAGCCCGAAGGCCTGCGCCAGGAGCTCGTAGCTGCGCAGGCGCTGGGCGAAGGTCGGGGTGATCGTGACCACGGTGCAGTGCTCGACACCGGTCTCCTCCGCGAGTGTCCCGATGCGGTCCCGCACCACTGCGGGCGTCCCGGCGATGGCGTGGCGCGTCCCCTCCCCCTGCGCGGCCAGCTCGTCCCCGAGCGCGGCACGGGCCTCCTCGACCGTCGGCCAGGGCCCCGGTTCCCCGCCGCTCGCCAGACGACGGCGCCAGAGGTCCCGGCAGCGCGCGAGGTCCTCCGCCTCCTCGGCATCCTCGGCGCAGAGCGCGAACACCGCGAGCGACGCTTCGGGCTCCGCGAGCTGCGGCGAGGGACGGAACCGCTCCCGGTACAGGCGCAGCACGCTCGTGGCGTGCTCCGGTGCGATGAAGTGGGCGAAGGCGAAGCGGATGCCGAGATGGGCCGCGAGCTGGGCGCTCTGGTCCGTGGAGCCGAGGAGCCAGAGTTCCGGATGGTGCTCGCCCATGGGCGACACCCGCACCTCGGCCAGGGCCCGCGTGTGGGGCGTGCCGCCGGTGACCCAGGCCGCGAGGTCCGCGACCTTCGCCGCGAAGTACTCCATGCCGATCTGGTTGCCGTAGGAGAGCGCCGCCGTCGTGCGCGGGTCCGCACCGGGGGCGCGACCGATGCCGAGATCGATGCGCCCGGGGAACAGCGTCTCGAGCACACGGAACTGTTCGGCGACCTTGTAGGGCGAGTAGTGCATGAGCATCACGCCGCCGGAGCCGACGCGGATCGTCTCCGTGGCGGCGGCGATGCGGGCGATCAGGATCTCCGGTGCGGCGCCCACGAGCCCGGAGGAACCGTGGTGCTCCGCGAGCCAGTAGCGGTCGTAGCCGAGCCCCTCGGCGGCCCGGGCGAGCGCCACCGACTCCGCGAGCGCCTCCTCCGGGGAGGCGCCGCTGCGCAGCGGGGACTGGTCGAGGACGCCGAGACGCACGGGGCGGGCCCCGGGGGCGCGGCGCGCCCCCGGAACGGCCTCAGAGGCCGAGGACCAGCTTGGCCATGATGTTCCGCTGGATCTCGTTCGATCCCGCGTAGATCGAGGCCTTGCGGATGTTGAAGTGGTGCAGGGGCGCGTTCGCCGATTCCCAGTCGAAGATCGGTTCCTCGTTCAGGCCGGCGACGGGCTCGGGATGCTGGAACGGCAGCGCCTTCGGGCCCACGCACTCGAGGGCCAGCTCGGCCACCTGCTGTTGCAGCTCCGTGCCGCGACACTTGAGCATGGACGACTCGGGACCGACGTTCTGCCCGGCGGCAAGGGCCCCGAGGATGCGCAGCTCCGTGAACTCCATGGCACGCACGGCGATCTCCGTGTCGTCGAGCTTGCGCGCGAAGGACGGGTCCTCCGTGAGGGGCTGGCCGTCGACCACGTTGTGGGCCGCGTAGCTGCGGATCCGGCCGAGCTTCGAGAGCAGCCCCGGCGCGTAGGCGTTGCCGCGCTCGAACTCGAGGAGGTACTTGGCGCAGGTCCAGCCCTTGCCCTCCTCCCCGACGAGATTCTCGACGGGCACCTTCACGTTCTCGAAGAAGACCGTGTTGATCTCCTGGTGCCCGGGCTTCGGGCAATCGAGCGTGATGATCGGGTCGACGGTGATCCCCTCGCTCTTCATGTCGATGAGCAGGAAGGAGATCCCCTCCTGGCGCTTCTCCTCCTTCGAGGTGCGCACGAGGCAGAAGATCATGTCGGCGTGCTGGCCGAGGGTCGTCCAGGTCTTGGTGCCGTTGACGACGTAGTGGTCGCCCTCGCGCTTGGCGGTCGTGGACAGGGACGCGAGGTCCGAGCCGGAGCCCGGCTCCGAGTACCCCTGGCACCACCAGACGTTCGACTCGCGGATGTCCGGGAGGTATTTCTCCTTCTGCTCCTGGGTGCCGAACTTCATGATCACCGGCGCGACCATGGTCACCCCGAAGGGCAGCACGCGCGGCGCGCCGGCGCGGGACATCTCGAGGTCGAAGATGTACTTCTGCGACGGCGTCCAGCCGGGGCCGCCCCACTCCCGGGGCCAGTTCGGCACCGCCCAGCCCTGCTTCGCCAGGCGCTTCTGCCAGTCGACCTGGAGCTCCTTCGAGAGGTGCCCGGTGGGACTGCGCTGCAGCACCCCGCGCATCTCCGCCGTGAGGTTCTGCTCGATGAAGCTGCGGACCTCCTCCTGGAAGCGGAGATCGTCCTGCGAGAACTCGAGATCCATGGGAACTCCTCGTGAGACTGCGGATGCCCGCGCGATCGCGGACGGAGTATACGCGCGCACCGGAGGCCCTGCAGCGCCTTGACCGCCCGCGAGGGGACGGGCTACAAGGCCGTGGCCGGAGCCGTGCCAGCATCCGCAGAGATGCGTCGGTCGGGAGGACGCACCCGACCGACCCGCGCGCACCGCCGGCCGTCGTGCGCGCCCCGCGGAGGCACGCAGGACGCGGAACCGCCGCCTTCGAGGGAGATTCCATGAGCGAGCCCCGCTCCGACTCCGGCCCTGCCGGAGCCGCGGTCGACGCGCGCGCGACGGAGGAGGACGCCGGCGCCTTCTCGCCCGCCTACCGCTGGTACGCCCTCGGGCTGATGTTCGTGGTCTACATCTTCAACTTCATCGACCGGCAGATCCTCGGGATCCTCGCCCAGCCCATCAAGGAGGACCTCGGGCTCTCGGACACGCAGATGGGCTTCCTCGGGGGGATCGCCTTCGCGATCTTCTACACCTTCGTGGGCATCCCCATCGCCCGCCTGGCCGACCGCGGCGTCCGGCGCAACATCCTCGCGACCAGTCTCGCGATCTGGAGCGTCATGACGGCGCTCTGCGGCTTCGTGGGGAGTTTCTTCCAGCTCCTCGCCTGCCGCGTCGGCGTCGCCGTCGGCGAGGCCGGCGGCAGCCCGCCCTCCCACTCCATGATCTCCGACATCTTCCCGGCGGACCGCCGGGCCACGGCGCTCGGCATCTACGCGCTCGGCATCCCCGTGGGCACCATGATCGGCAACCTCGCCGGGGGCTGGATCAACGACGCCTTCGACTGGCGCACGGCCTTCCTGGTGGTGGGGCTGCCCGGGGTGTTCCTCGCGCTGATCGTGCGCCTGACGCTCCGGGAGCCGCCGCGAGGAGGGCCGTCGCCGCAGGCGCCGTCGCTGCAGGAGGCGCCCCCCGTGGGCGAGGCCTTCAAGGCCCTGTGGGCGCGCAAGAGCTTCCGCTACATGGCCCTCGGCGCCGGGCTCCATTCCTTCGTGGGCTACGGCGTGGGCTACTGGATTCCCGCCTTCTTCATCCGCACCCACGAGTTCTCGACCACGGAGATCGGCACGGCGCTCTTCTGGCTGGGCGTTCCGGGCATGCTCGGAACCTTCCTCGGCGGCGTGCTCGGCGATCGCTTCGCCAGGCGCGACATCCGCTGGTTGGTGTGGCTCCCGGGGTTGGCGACGCTCGTGTCCGTGCCCTTCGCCTTCTTCGTCTACACGCACGACGAGCCCTGGTTCGCGCTCTGGGTCTACGCCTTCCCCGTCTTCCTCGGCGCCTACTACCTCGGCCCGACCTTCTCCCTCGCGCAGAGCCTCGTGGGCGTGCGCATGCGCGCCCTCGCCGCGAGCATCCTGCTCTTCATCCTGAACCTGATCGGGCTGGGGCTCGGGCCCCAGTTCACGGGGATCGTGAGCGACCTGCTGCGGGACGCCTACGGCACCGAGTCCCTGCGCATGGCCCTGGTGGTGGTCCTCGCCTTCAACGTGATCTCGACGGTGTTCTACCTGATGGCCGGTCGGACGCTGAAGGAGGACCTGGCACGCGCCCACGAGCTGGGCTGAGGACGGGAGTGGTTCCGGACGGCGCGGGCGACGCATCTGCGTCGCCCGAGGGGGACGGGATCAGTGCTCGGAGGAGCCCGGGTTCGCGAGGGAAAGACCGACGAGCCAGCCGAGGATCGTGCCGAAGACCGCGTAGACGACGTAGTCCTGGTACCACCAGCCCGCACCGAGGCCCACCACGAGGCCGATGCCCGTCCAGAGGGTGGCCGATGCGCCGCCCTTGCCTTCGCTTGCCATGCCTGTACTCCCGTCGATGGATGAAGCGCGGCGGAATTCTAGCGGCAGAATCCCGCCCGTCCAGTGACCGCCGCCGCAGCGCGCAGCGTCAGGCGACGAGCGCCCGGCCCACGACCTTGAGGGCGAGGGTCTCCTCGGCGCCCTCGAAGATCGACAGCACGCGGGCGTCCACCCAGTAGCGGGAGACGTCCGTCTCCTCGGCGTAGCCCATGCCGCCGTGGATCTGCATCGCCTCGCGGGTCACCCACTCCGCGGCCTTGCAGGAGAAGAGCTTCACGAGGCTCGCCTCCATCTGTCCCTCGCCCGCGTCGAGCATGCGCCCCACGTCGTAGCTGAAGAGGCGCGAGGCGAGCAGCTGCGCGGCCATGCGCGCGTACTTCACGCGCGTCAGCCCGTAGTCGGCCACCGGGCGCCGGAACACCTTCCGGTCCCGGCCGTAGGCGATGGCAGCGTCGAAGGCGGCCTGCATGAGCCC
>JAZBPF010000204.1:0-9663 GCA_036351515.1 Pseudomonadales bacterium
ACCCGGGGCCGGGACAGGCCGCCGTTCGGATTCGGGAGCTCCTCGCGGCGGAAGCGGGCCGTGCCGTCCTCCGCTTCCAGGCCTTCGCAGATGCGGTCCTGCAGCCCCAGCAGGTAGTCGCGGAAGGGTCCCATCTCCGGTCTTGCGCTCATGCCTCTCCTCCGTTCGCGCGCGGACGCACCGGCGTCCCGATCCCGGGAGCATACCGGCGCCCGCTCCCGCTCGCGCGATTCCGGCGGTCACGGAGCCCCGCGGGGCGGTAAGATCGGCGCGCGCCGCGAGCGGGGTTTCCGGCGCGTCGATCCAGGGGGCAAGGAGGGAGCATGGCCGGCATCTCGGCATTCGGCGGCTACGTGCCGCGGCTGCGCCTCGCGCGCAGCGCCATCGCGGACGCACACGCCTGGTCCGACCCGGGCATCCGGGCCCGGGGCAAGGGCGAGCGGAGCATCTGCAACTGGGACGAGGACGCCGTCACCATGGGCGTCGAAGCGGCCCGCGACTGCCTCGCGGGGCGGCAGGAGGGCGCCGCGGCACCGGACGCGATCTACTTCGCGTCCACGAGCTTTCCCTTCCTCGACCGGCAGAACGCCGGGATCCTCGCCACGGCGCTCTCTCTCGACGGGGACCGCGTCGCCGTGGACGTCACCGGCTCCCAGCGCGCCGGCACCACGGCGCTGCTCCAGGCCTTCGCCGCCGTCTCCGGCGGCATGGTCGGCGAGGCCCTCGTCGTCGCCTCGGACAAGCGCAGGGCGAAGGCGGCCTCCGCCGGGGAGCTCGCCTGGGGGGACGGCGCGGCGGCCCTCACCGTCGGTGCGGACGACGGCGTCGCCCGCCTGCTCGGCGCCCACAGCAGCACCGTGGATTTCGTCGACCACTTCCGGGCCGAGGGCCAGGAGTTCGAGTACGGCTGGGAGGAGCGCTGGATCCGCGACGAGGGGATCGCGAAGCTCGTGCCGCCCGCGGTGACGCGCGCCCTCGAGAAGGCGGGCGTGGCGCCGGGCGAGGTCGCCCACTTCTGCATGCCGTCGACGATCGGCCGCGCCGTCGCCGACGTCGCACGGCAGGTGGGCATCCCCGCGGAGGCCGTGCGCGACACGCTCCACGGCTCCCTCGGAGAGTGCGGCACGGCCCACGCGCTGGTCCTGCTCCTGCACGCGCTCGAGGGCGAGGCGAAGGCCGGCGAGAAGATCGTGGTGGCCTCCTTCGGCCAGGGCTGCGACGTCCTGGTCCTCGAGGCGACGCCGGCGCTCGCGGCGCGCGCCCCGACGCGCGGGATCCGGGGCTCCCTCGCCGCCGGGAAGACCACGGACAACTACCACCAGTACCTGGCCTTCAACGACCTCGTGCAGCTCGAGAAGGGCATGCGCGCCGAGCGCGACGACTACAAGACCGCGCTCTCCGTGACCTACCGGAAGCGCGACATGCTCCTCGGCCTCGTGGGCGGGCGCTGCACGCAGTGCGGGACGGTGCAGTTCCCCCGCACGGACGTGTGCGTGAACCCGCAGTGCCGGGCGCACCACACGCAGGAGCCCTATTCCTTCCGCGACGAGGCGGCGACGGTGCTGACCTGGTCCGCGGACTACCTGACCTACATCCCGAACCCGCCGAGCCACTATGGCATGATCACCTTCGAGAACGGCGGGCGCTTCATGACCGACTTCACGGACGTCGACGTCGGGGAGCTCGAGGTCGGCACGGCGGTGCGCATGATGTTCCGCATCAAGTCCGTGGACTCGCTGCGGGGCTTCGTCCGCTACTTCTGGAAGGCGGTGCCGGTGCGCGCCTGAAGCGCCCGGCCGGGGAGGAGATCGAGATGGCCAGAGGCATCAAGGACAAGGTCGCGATCCTGGGCATGGGCTGCTCGCGCTTCGGCGAGCGCTGGGAGAGCGGCGCCGAGGAACTCATGGTCGAGGCCTTCGAGGAGGCCGTCGCCGACGCCGGCATCGACACGAGCCAGATCGACGCGGCCTGGTTCTCCACGCACTACGAGGAGATCAACGTCGGCAAGGGCGGCCTGCCCCTGTCGACTTCGCTGCGGCTCCCGAACATCGCCGTGACCCGCGTCGAGAACTTCTGCGCCTCGGGCTCCGAGGCCTTCCGCGGGGCCGTCTACGCGGTCGCGTCGGGCGCCTGCGACATCGCCCTCGCGCTCGGCGTGGAGAAGCTCAAGGACACGGGCTACGGCGGCCTGCCGGGCAGCCTCGGCGGCACGCTCAACGCCCAGTGGGCGGCCACGGGCTCGGCACCCGGGAACTTCGCCCAGCTCGCCTCCGCCTACCGCGCGAAGCACGGCGTCTCCCGGGACGATCTCAAGCGGGCGCTCGCGCACATCTCCGTGAAGTCCCACGCCAACGGCGCGAAGAACGAGAAGGCGCATCTGCGCAAGCCGATCACGGAGGAGCAGGCGCTGAACGCCCCCATGATCGCCGAGCCCCTCGGCCTCTTCGACTGCTGCGGCGTCTCCGACGGCGCCGCCGCCTGCATCGTCACGACGCCGGAGATCGCGCGCTCCCTCGGCCGCGACCGCATCGTCACGGTCAAGGCGCTCCAGCTCTCGCTCTCCAACGGCAGCGAGGCGGGGCACGACTCCTGGGACGGCAGCTACTTCCACACGACGCGCATCGCCGCCCGGAAGGCCTACGAGGAGGCGGGGATCCGCAACGCGCGGGAAGAGGTCTCCATGTTCGAGTGCCACGACTGCTTCTCGGTCACGGAGCTCGTCACCATGGAGGATCTCCAGCTCTCCCCCGAGGGCGGCGCGATCCGCGACGTGCTCGACGGCTTCTACGACGCCGACGGCCAGATCCCCTGCCAGATCGACGGCGGCCTGAAGTGCTTCGGCCACCCGATCGGGGCCTCGGGCATCCGCATGCTCTACGAGATGTACCTGCAGCTGCAGGGGCGCGCCGGCGAGCGCCAGCTGCGCGATCCCCGCATCGGCATGACCCACAACCTCGGCGGATCGCCCATGTCGAACGTCGCGGCGGTCTGCATCATCGGCGCCGCCGACTGACGCGCGCGCCACGGCCGCGCCGGTCCCTCAGTCCGGCGCGGCCGTCGGGTCCCAACGATAGCCCACGCCGTAGACCGACCCGATGGGCACGGGCTCGCCCAGCACCGTGACGAGCTTGCGGCGCAGGTTCTTCACGTGCGTGTCGATGGTCCGGTCGCTCACGACCCGGTGGTCCTCGTAGGCGGCGTCCATGAGCTGCGGACGGGAGTACACCCGTCCCGGCGCCGCCAGGAGCGCCTGCAGGAGGCGGAACTCCACGCGCGTGAGGTCGACGATCTCGCCCCGGTAGCGGGCCCGGAGCTCGTCCGCGTGCAGGGTGAGCCCGGGAACGCCCGGGGCCTCCGTGCCGTCCGGTGCGGACGCTTCGCGGAGCCAGGCGCTGCGCCGGAGCTGGGCGCGCACGCGCGCCACGAGTTCCCGGGGGCTGAAGGGCTTGCAGAGGTAGTCGTCGGCGCCGAGTTCGAGGCCGAGGAGCCGGTCCACTTCCTCCACCCGGGCCGTGACCATGAGCACGGGCACCGCGGAGAAGCGGCGCAGCTCGCGGCACACGGCCAGACCGTCGAGCCCCGGCAGCATGACGTCCAGGACGACGAGGTCCGGCGGCGCCTCCCGCAGCGTCTCGAGGGCCGTGTCCCCGCGATCGCAGCGCGTGACGCGGAAGCCGTCGGCGCGAAGGTAGTCGGCGATCAGGGCGGCGATCTTCGGCTCGTCCTCGACCACGAGGATCCGCTCCCCGCGCTCATTCATCGCGCTTCGCCTCCGGCTGGGCCCCGAGGAAGACGTCCACGGCGAGCCCCCCGAGGGAGGAGGCGCGCGCCGTCGCCGTGCCGCCGTGGGCCTCGGCGATGCGCAGGACGATGGCGAGCCCGAGCCCCGAGCCGCCGTCGACCCGGGCCCGGGCCGCGTCGCGGCGCCAGAAGCGCTCGAAGAGGCGCGGCCGGTCCGCCTCGGGCACGCCCGGGGGGCCGTCCTCGACGGTCACCCGTGCGCCGTCGCCCGCGGCGGCGAGCGTGACCCGCACGGGCCCGGGGGGATCGGTGTAGCGCAGGGCGTTCTCGAGGAGGTTCAGGAGCAGCTGACCGATCCGGTCCGCGTCGAGCGGCAGCTGCAGGGGGGCCGAGGGTCCCCGGTACTCGAGGCGCAGCCCGGCGTCGCCGAAGCGGGGCCGCTGGCGCTCCACCGCTTCCTCCAGGAGCGCTCCGAGGTCCTCGCGTTCGAAGCGGAAGGCGAGGGCGCCCGCGTCCGCGAGGGCGAGGGCGTGCAGGTCCTCCACGAGGCGCGCCAGCTGCTGGGTCTCCGCCGCGAGGGAGGCGAGGGCCTCGCCGTCCGCGGGCCGGACCCCGTCGACGAGCGCCTCGACCTCGCCGCGGAGCACCGTCAGGGGCGTGCGCAGCTCGTGGGCGACGTCCGCGAGCCAGCGCTGGCGGGCCGTGCGGGCGCGCTCCAGGGCCTCGGCGAGGAGGTTGAAGTCCCGGGCCAGGGCGCCGAGCTCGTCCTGGCGCCGGAGCGTGAGGCGCGTCTCGTAGCGTCCGGCGGCGAGGGCGCGGGCCCCGCCGGCGAGGGCCCGGACCGGCGCGAGGAGACTGCGGGCCAGGAGCCAGCCCGCGGCCGTGGCGAGCAGCAGCGCCGCCGCGGCGATGCGCCAGAGGGAGCCGAGGTGCTCGCGCTCGAAGCGCCGGTCCGCCTCCAGGTCCAGGCGCCTCGCCGGCAGCAGCTCGATCGTGGCCACGGCGCGCCCCTCCCGCAGCACCGGCTGGCGCCGGATGCCCGTGAGCCCCGTCCGGTCGATCGGCGAGGGCACGAGCACCGTACCGTCCGCGTCGAGGAGCACGAGCCGCGAGAGCGTCGGCCGCCGCAGGGGGTGCTCCGGAGGGCCCGGGGGCGGAGGCGCGTCCCCGCGCCGTGCCGGGCGTCGATCCCCGAGGAGGTCCTCGTCGATCTCCCGGCTGGAGATGCGTGCGCTCCACAGGAGCACCCGGCGCAGGGAGAGCTCCGCCTCCACGGCCTCCCAGCTGCCGAAGACCGAATGCACCTCGGCGAGGCGCTCCGCCATCCGTTCCAGGAGCGCCGCCTCCTGTTCGTTCACGTAGGCGAGGAACTGTTTCTGGAAGGCCCAGCGCGTCGCGACCGTGTCCAGGGCGAGGACCAGTGCGGCCACGAGCACGACCACGGCGACGACCCGGGCCGTGAGGCCGGGAGCACGGTCGGGGCCGGGAGGGGCGGGGCGTTCCATGGGTCGATCATAGCGGCGGCCCGGGCCGCGGAAGCCTGCCTCCACGCTTTCTCCTCCGTTGCCCCGCACGGGCTGCACGCTCGGGGTCGACCGTGGCGATCGGCCCGCGCTTCCGCGGGCGTCCACGAGGAGTCGCCCATGAATCGGAACTCGAAGCG
Source organism: Pseudomonadales bacterium (assembly GCA_036351515.1). GTDB lineage: Bacteria > Pseudomonadota > Gammaproteobacteria > Pseudomonadales > Azotimanducaceae > JAZBPF01. Next base: position 5,405 of record JAZBPF010000204.1, read on the forward strand.
CCTCGCGCTCGCCGCGTGCCTCGCGGCGTGCGCGCTCCCGCAGGCCGCGCTCGCGGCAGAGCGGGACGCTCGCCCCCCGCACCCCCCGGGGCCCCCGTTCGAGGTGCTCGCGGAGCGTCTCGACCTCGACGCGGCGCAGCGGGAGGCGGTGTCGCGGATCCTCGCGCAGGCGCGAGCGGCGGAGCGGACCGCCCGGAGCGAGCGTCGGGCGGCGACCCGCGCCGCGCTCGCGGAGGTCCTGACGCCGGAGCAGCTCGCGCACTTCGATCGGTTCCCGGGGCCACGCGGGGATCGAGGGCTTCCCGCTCCGCCGGGTCCGGCGCACCGGTCGCCCGCGCCCGAGCGTCCCTGACCGGACCGCGTCCGGGGCGTCGGGGCGGCGTGCTACCGTTCGGGCTGGAGGGTCTCCGCATGGTCGCATCGCTCTCGCCGTCCCGCGTCCCGCGTGCGTTCTGGTTCGCGGTCCCCGTCGCCGTGCTGGTCGCCGTGCTCGCCCGGGCGGCGCCCACGCTCGAGGCCGCGCCCGCGGTCGGCAGCGCGAACAAGGCCAAGCTCCTGTGTTCGGCGGTCCTCGCGGCGGGGCGCTCCCCCGAGTCGGTGGCCGCCGCGGAGACGGGCGCGGCGCTGGTCGCTCCGGTGACGGTGGAACTCGACCGGCAGGCGGGGCTCGTCCGCGGGAGTCTGCTCTGGGCCGAGGAAACCGTGGTCCATCGCCCGGGGCTGGGCTGCACGCGCGCCGTGGGGACCGATCCGGAGTCGCTCCGGCGGCAGGTGCCTCCCGGGACCCTGCCGGCGGCCCCGGACCTCGCCGGCCTCCCCTGGCCGACGGGGGACCGGCTCGACCCGGCCTCGCTGCCGGCGCTGGACCGGGCGGCCCTCGACGCCGCCGTGGCCCGCGCCTTCGCCGAACCCGACCCCGCGGCGCCGACCGTGCACACCCGGGCCGTCGCCGTCGTCTGGCGCGGGGCCCTGGTGGCGGAGCGCTATGCCGAGGGCTTCGACGCCACCACGCCGCTCCTCGGCTGGTCCATGACCAAGAGCGTCACCAATGCGCTCGTGGGCCTGCGCGTGGGCGACGGGGCCCTCGACCTGCACGCGCCCGCGCCCGTACCCGAGTGGCAGGCACCGGACGATCCTCGCAGCGCGATCACGCCGGACCAGCTCCTGCGCATGTCGAGCGGCCTCGCCTTCGGCGAGGTCTACGACGATCTCTCCTCGGATGCGGTGACCATGCTGTTCGGCGAGGGCGGCCACGACATGGGCGCCTTCGCCGCGGCGAAACCCCTCGCCGCGCCGCCGGACACGCGCTGGTCCTACGCGAGCGGGACCACGAACCTGATCCAGCGCCTGCTCCGCGGCACCTTCCCGGACCACGCGGCGTACCTGCGCTATCCCTTCGAGCGCCTGTTCCACCGCATCGGCATGACCCGCAGCTGGATCGAGCCGGACGCCTCCGGCACCTACGTGGGTTCGTCCTTCGGCTACGGCACGGCCCGGGACTGGGCGCGTTTCGGGCTGCTGTTCCTGAACGACGGGGTCTGGGAGGGCGAGCGCGTGCTCCCGGAAGGCTGGGTGCGCTACAGCACGACGCCGACGCCGGCGGCGCCGCAGGGACGCTACGGCGCGCACTGGTGGCTCAATGCGGGGGAGCCGGACGCTCCCGGGGACCGGCCCTGGCCGCGGCTGCCGCCGGACGCCTACCGGGCCTCGGGCTTCGAGGGCCAGAGCGTGATGATCGTGCCGAGCCGCGACCTCGTGGTGGTCCGGCTCGGCTGGACCGTGGACGAGGCCGCCTTCCGCATCGACGACTTCGTCGCCGATCTGATCGCCGTGCTACCGCCCCGGCCATGACCGCCTGACGAGGGAACGAGAGACCATGGAGTTCTTCAGCACGACCGCCGCGGAGAACGCCGCGCGCGCCTACCGCCATCTGCGGGTGCGGCCGCTCACGGGCGCGCTCGGGGCAGAGGTGACGGGCGTGGACCTGCGTGCGCTCGACGACGACATTTTCGCAGAGCTGCACACGGCGGCCCTCGACCACGGCGTGCTCTGCATCCGCGCGCAGACGCTGAGTCTCTCCGACCTCGAGGCCTTCACGGAGCGCTGGGGGCCCTTCGGCGACGATCCCTTCGTCGGCGGGCTGCCGGAACATCCGCACGTCGTCCGGGTCGTGAAGGAAGCGGACGAGAAGCACCCGCTCGTGTTCGGCGGCGCCTGGCACAGCGACTGGTCCTTCCAGCGCACACCCCCCGCCTGGACGCTCCTGTACGCGCACGACGTGCCGGATCACGGCGGCGACACGCTCTTCGCGAACGCGGCCCTCGCCTGGGAGTGGCTCTCCCCGACCTTCCGCGACCTCCTCGCGCCGCTCGTGGCCCAGCACAGCCCGCAGCGTGCCTACGGGGCCGCCGCGCGTCACAACGAGCTCGTCGAGCACATGGACATCCGCTACGGGGAGGCCGCCCATCTCGTGGGCGAGCATCCGCTCGTGCGCGTCCATCCCGACACCGGACGCCCGGCGCTGTTCGTGAATCCCGGCTACACGACGGGCATCCGCGGCCTGCGCGCGGAGGAGGCGGAACTGCTCCTCGGACACCTCTTCCGCGTGATCACCAATCCCGCCTTCCAGTGCCGCGTGCGCTGGGAACCGGGCACGCTCACGCTCTGGGACAACCGCTGGCTGTTGCACAACCCGGTGGCGGACTATCACGGGGTGCGTCGGGAGCTCTTCCGGACCACCGTCGCCGGCGAGGTCCCCCTCGGCCTGCGCGACGCGCCGGCCCCGGCGGCGGGCGCGGTCGCGGCCGGGTAGAATCCCGGCCTTTCCGCACCGCGCACGCAGGAGGTCTCCCTTGAGCACGGCACCGCAGCTGGACACCCCGCCCTCGGACCTCAGGGCCCTGGAGGAGGCGGCCAGCGCCGTCGAGGAACGGCTCCAGCGTGCCCTCGAGCACGTCCGTGGCGCCGTGGCGGCGGCACCGGCCGGGGAGGGCGACCCCCTCGACCGGCATCAGCTCGCGCTCTACGACCTCGCCTTCACCCGCGCCGAGCTCTCCGCCGCGCGCGCGCTCCTCGCCCACGCGCGCGCCGCCGAGGGGCGGCCGCACGAGGCCCTGGCCCGCGGGCTCGCGGGCCTGTTCGTGGCCGAGACCGTCGCCAACCTGCGCCACCGCATCGGCAGCCGCGCCGTCGACTACGGCATGACCCGGGAGGGCCTCGATGCGCCCTTCGCAGGGCTCCTCGACGGCGTGCTCCAGGCCGCCGGCGGCACGGCGGCACTCGAGGCCCTCGGCGCCGCGCTCGTGGAAGGGGACGGCGACCTCGGTCCCGTGGAGCTGCCCGAGGACAAGCGCATGATGGCGGACACCTTCCGCCGCTTCGCCGACGACGTGGTCGCGCCGCGGGCCGCGGCGATCCATCGCGAGGACACGATGATCCCCGACGCGATCCTCGACGGGGTGCGCGAGCTCGGCTGCTTCGGCCTGTCCGTCCCCGAGCGCTTCGGGGGCCTGCTCCCCGACGACGGCGAGGACACGCTCGGCATGATCGTGGCGACGGAAGCGCTCTCGCGCGCGTCCCTGGGCGCGGCGGGCAGCCTGATCACGCGCCCGGAAATCCTCGCCCGGGCGCTCCTCGCCGGCGGCACGGAAGCGCAGAAGGCGCACTGGCTGCCGCGCATCGCGGCCGGCGATCCCCTCGTGGCGATCTCGGTCACGGAGCCGGACACGGGCTCGGACGTGGCGTCGGTCTCGCTCCGTGCGACGCGCGCCGAGGGCGGCTGGCGCCTGAACGGTGCGAAGACCTGGTGCACCTTCGCGGGCAAGGCGGGACTGATCCTCGTGCTCGCCCGCACGGACCCGGATCCCGCCGCGGGCCACCGGGGGCTGTCCCTGTTCCTCGTGGAGAAGCCGTCCTCGGACGGACATGCGTTCACGCACGAGAGCCCGGGTGGGGGCACCGTGAGCGGCCGCGCGATCCCCACGCTCGGCTACCGGGGCATGCACTCCTTCGAGATGGTCTACGACGACTTCTTCGTCGCGGACGCGAACCTCGTCGGCGGCGAGGACGGCCTCGGCAAGGGCTTCTACTACCAGATGCGCGGCTTCGCCGGCGGGCGCATCCAGACCGCGGCCCGGGCCACCGGGCTCATGCAGGCCGCCTTCGACGCTGCCATCGCCTACGGCCGGGACCGGAAGGTGTTCCGGCGCCCGGTGGCCGACTACGGGCTGACGCGCGTGAAGTACGCGCGCATGGCCGCG
>JAZBPF010000205.1:0-12138 GCA_036351515.1 Pseudomonadales bacterium
CCGTCCGCGCGTGGCCCGCGCTTCGGAGCCTCGCCCCCCGGTCCGGCGCAAGGACGAGGGCGTGGAGCTGAACGACCTCGTGCGCGAGGTCACGGCCCTGCTGGTGCCGGACGTGCCAGGCGGCCCCGCCGTGGACCTCGACCTCTCCCTCGACGGTCGGCTGCCGCGGCTGCCGGTGAACGGCGCCCAGCTCCGGCGCGTGGTCATGAATCTCGTGAAGAACGCCCTCGAGGCCATGCCCGGAGGCGGGCGCCTGCGCATCGCCACGCGCGGCGATGTGCTCCTCGGCGACGGACCCCGGGCGGAGCTGCGCATCACGGACACGGCGGGGGGCCTGCCCGAGGCCGTCCGTGCCCGGCTCTTCGAGGCCCGGGGCGTGTCCACGAAGGGAGCCGAGCGCGGGCTCGGGCTCTACATCGTCGGCCAGGTGGTGGCCGAGCTCGGCGGCGTGATCGAGGTGGACAGCGTCGCGGGGCAGGGCACGACCTTCCGCATCCTCCTGCCCCTGGCGTAGCGGTCGGTCGCTCAGTCCCGGCTGCGCAGCAGGCTCTTCGCGATGATGAGCTGCTGGATCTGGCTCGTGCCCTCGTAGAGCCGGAACAGGCGCACGTCGCGGTAGAAGCGCTCGATCCCGTACTCCTCGATGTAGCCGGCCCCGCCGAAGATCTGCACCGCGCGGTCGGCGACGCGCCCCACCATCTCCGTGCAGAACAGCTTCGAGCTCGAGGCGAGGGCGTTGGCGTCCGCCCCCTCGTCGCGGCGTCGGGCGGCGTCGAGGACCATGCAGCGCCCCGCGTAGGCCTCCGTGGCCGAGTCCGCGAGCATGGCCTGGATCAGCTGGAATTCCGCGATGGGCTGCCCGAACTGGCTGCGCTCCTTCGCGTAGCGCACGCTCTCGTCGATGAGCCGCTCGGCGCAGCCGACGGCGAGGGCGCTGATGTGCAGGCGGCCCCGGTCGAGGGTCTTCATGGCCGTGAGGAAGCCGCGATTCAGGTTGGCCTCGCCCCCGAGGAGGGCCTCCGCCGGAACCCGGACGTTCTCGAACACCACGTCGCACACGTGCGCGCCCTGCTGCCCCATCTTCCGGTCGGGCTTGCCGAGGGAGATCCCCGCGGCGTCCGCCGGCACCAGGAATGCGGAGACGCCCCGGGCGCCCGGGGCGTCCGGGTCCGTACGGGCGAAGACCGTGAACAGCTGGGCGTGGGGCGCGTTGGTGATGTAGCGCTTGCTGCCGTCGAGGACGAAGTCGTCGCCGTCGCGGACCGCGCGCGTGCGTACGCTGCCCGCATCGGAGCCCGCGTCCGGTTCCGTGAGACAGAAGGAGCCGATCACCTCGCCGGACGCCATGCGCGGCAGCCAGTCGTTCTTCTGGGCCTCCGTGCCGTCCATGACGAGGCCCTGGGAGCCGATGCCGTTGTTCGTGCCGATCACGGAGCGGAAGGCCGGGGAGGTCCAGCCGAGCTCCATCACCACCCGGCACTCCTCCTCCGTGTTCAGGCCGAGGCCGCCGTACTCCGTGGGGATCGTCAGGCCGAAGAGGCCGAGCTCGCGCATCTCGTCGATCACCGCCTCGGGGATCCGGTCCTCCCGGGCGACCTGCGCCTCGAGCGGCACGAGGCGCTCGCGCACGAAGCGGCGCACGGTGTCGATGAGCTGGTCCAGGGTGTCGGGGTCGAGCGCCATGGGATCGGTCTCCTCGCCTGCGGGGCCCGCTGCGGGCGCGGAGTCTACACCAGGCGGGGGAGGGCGCGTTGAGCCCGGTGGGGCAGTGGTTTAGGCTCCGCCCGCCCCCTCGCCATCGAGGTCCGATCATGTCCACCGAAGCCGTTTCCGACCCCGCTCCGAAGCCACGCCCCGCGGGCCGCGCCCAGTTCCAGTGGGAGGACCCGCTGCTCCTCGAGGACCAGCTCACGGAGGAGGAGCGCCTGGTCCGCGACACCGCGCGCAGCTACGCCCAGGAGAAGCTCATGACCCGCGTCCTCGAGGCGTCGCGGGCCGAGCACTTCCATCGGGAGATCATGAACGAGCTCGGGGAGCTCGGGATGCTGGGCTGCACGCTCCCCGAGGACTACGGCTGCGCAGGCCTCAACCACGTCTGCTACGGCCTCGTCGCCCGCGAGGTGGAGCGCGTGGACTCGGGCTACCGCTCCGCCATGAGCGTGCAGTCCTCCCTCGTCATGCACCCGATCCACGCCTACGGCAGCGAGGCCCAGCGCCGGAAGTACCTGCCGAAGCTCGCCACCGGCGAGTGGGTGGGCTGCTTCGGCCTGACCGAGCCGGACCACGGCTCCGATCCCGGCAGCATGGTCACCCGCGCGAAGCCCGTGGACGGCGGCTACTTGCTCAACGGCGCCAAGCTGTGGATCACGAACTCCCCCATCGCCGACCTCGCGGTGGTGTGGGCGAAGCTCGACGGAAAGATCCGCGGCTTCGTGGTGGAGCGCGGCTTCGAGGGCTTCTCGACCCCGAAGATCGAGGGAAAGATGAGCCTCCGCGCCTCCATCACCGGCGAGATCGTCCTCGACGACTGCTTCGTGCCCGAGGAGAACCTGCTGCCGAACGTGTCCGGCCTCGCGGGACCCTTCGGCTGCCTGAACAAGGCGCGCTACGGGATCGCCTGGGGCGCCCTCGGCGCGGCGGAGTTCTGCTGGCACGCGGCGCGCAGCTACACGCTCGAGCGCAGCCAGTTCGGCCGGCCCCTCGCCGCCAACCAGCTCGTGCAGAAGAAGCTCGCCGACATGCAGACGGAAATCACGCTCGGGCTCCAGGCCTGCCTGCGCATGGGCCGGCTCATGGACGAGGGCCGGCTGCCCGTGGAGACCATCTCCTTGCTCAAGCGCAACAACTGCGGCAAGGCGCTCGACGTCGCCCGCACGGCGCGGGACATGCACGGGGGCAACGGCATCTCCGACGAGTACCACGTCATGCGCCACCTCGTGAATCTCGAGACCGTGAACACCTACGAGGGCACGCACGACATCCACGCGCTCATCCTCGGTCGGGCCCAGACGGGCCTGCAGGCCTTCACCGGCGCCTGACGCGGTCCCGCCCGGCGCGCATCTGATGTCACGCTGACATCAGATGCGCGCGGATTTCCCGCACTGTTGCGCGATTTCGTCGCCCCACGGCTCGCGGCCGTTGCAATCCCGCGACAGCGGGCTATCGTCCGCCGAACGGGTCCGCCATCGGAACGGCCGGACCCGCGCCGCGCGACGTCGCGGCGAGCCAGCGAAGGGAGGCGCACGGCGATCGCGCTCCGTCGGGGCGTGCGCGCTCCTCCCGATCACGAGAACCACCATGGAGGAAAGCATCGTGATCGGAGTCCTCATCGTCGACGACCACCGCCTGGTGCGCGCAGGCATCGAGCGCATGCTGGGGGAAGTGAAGGGCATCGAGGTCCACGCGTCCGTGGACAGCGGAGAGGCGGCCCTGGAAGCCGTGCGCACGCGCCGGCCGGACGTCGTGCTCATGGACGTGAACATGCGGGGCATGGGCGGCCTCGAGGCCACGCGCCGGATCCTGCGCATCGATCCGGACATCAAGATCATCGCGCTCACGGTCTACGAGGGCGAACCGTTCCCGGCACAGATGCTGGAAGCGGGCGCCGTCGGCTACGTGACCAAGGGCGCCGACGTGCGCGAACTCGTCAGCGCCATCCGCAAGGCCCGGGTCGGGCAGCGCTATCTCTGCTCCGACGTCGCCCAGCAGCTCGCCCTGCGCGCCTACAGCGACGAGGACGAGAGCCCCTTCATGACCCTGTCGGGCCGCGAGATGCAGGTGGCCACCATGGTCGTGAACTGCCGAAAGGTGCAGGAGATCTCGAGCGTCCTGTGCCTGTCTCCCAAGACCGTGAACAGCTACCGCTACCGCATCTTCGAGAAGCTCGGCATCTCGAGCGACGTGGAGCTCACGCTCCTCGCCATGCGCCACGGCATGGTCGATCCGCACGTGGTGGCGAGGGCGGTCTGAGCGCGCAGGGCGACCTGCCCGGGCGCGGCGCCGGCCGGCCCTTCGAGCCGGACTGTTCCTGCTGTCCCCGGCTGGTCGCCCTGCGCCGGCGCGTCCGCGCCGAGCATCCCGACTGGCACGCGGCGCCGGTTCCGGCCGTCGGGCCGGACGACGCCCACCTCCTCGTGGTGGGCCTCGCGCCGGGCATGCGCGGTGCGAACCGCACCGGCCGGCCCTTCGTGGGGGACGACGCGGGCGCGCTGCTCTACCCGGCGCTGGCCCGGGCCGGCTTCGCCGCCGAGCGCGGGGCAGGGCGCTGGCGTCTCCTCGATGCCCGCATCACCAACGCCGTGCGCTGCGTGCCGCCCGGCAACCGCCCCCTGCCCGAGGAGCGCCGGCACTGCGCGCCGTTCCTCGAGCGGGATCTCGGGCGGCTGCTGCGCGGCGGGCGCCGGCGCCGGCCCGCGGCCATCCTTGCCCTCGGAGCCGTGGCCCACGAGGCCGTGCTGCGCCTCCTCGGGCGCCGCGTGCGGGACTTCCCCTTCGGCCACGGGGCCGAGCATCCGCTCGCCGCGCGGGTGACGCTCGTCGACGCCTACCACCCCTCCCGCTACAACGTGCACACGGGGCGGCTCACGGAAGCCATGTTCGACGACGCCGTGGCCGCGGCCCGTCGGGCCCTGGGCTGACCGGCCGGCGCCCCGGTCCGGACTCCGACGGATCGCGTCGGGGGACTACAATCGCGCCCATGGCCGAAGCGTCCCCCCAGCCCCCCTTCGATCACGAAGCCTTCCTGAAGACCCTCACGCGGCGTCCCGGCGTCTATCGCATGGTCGCCGCGGACGGCACCGTGCTCTACGTGGGCAAGGCGCGGGATCTGCGCGCCCGGGTGTCGAGCTACTTCCGGGGCTCGGGCCTCACGGCCAAGACCCTCGCCATGGTGGCCCGCATCGCGGACATCCAGGTGACCGTCACCGGCAGCGAAGCCGAGGCGCTGCTCCTCGAGCAGAGCCTGATCAAGGCCGAGCGCCCGCCGTACAACGTGGTGCTCCGGGACGACAAGTCCTATCCCTTCATCCAGCTCACGCCGCACGAGGACTTCCCGCGGCTGCGCTTCTATCGGGGGGCGCGGAACCGCCGCCAGGGACGCTTCTTCGGCCCCTATCCGTCGGCGGGCGCCGTGCGCGAGACCCTCGGCGTGCTCCAGAAGCTGTTCCAGATCCGCAACTGCACGGACAGCTACTTCCGCAACCGCTCGCGGCCGTGCCTGCAGTACCAGATCGGCCGCTGCACGGCCCCCTGCGTGGGCTTCGTCACGGCCGAGGAGTACGGCCAGGACGTGCGCCGGGCCGTGCTGTTCCTCGAGGGACGTTCGCGGGAGGTGACGGAAGAACTCGAGGGCGCCATGGAGCAGGCCGCGACCGACCTCGACTTCGAGCGCGCGGCCCGCTACCGCGATCGCATCGCCCAGCTCCGGCGAGTGCAGCAGCAGCAGGACGTGGTCGGGGCGGATCAGGACGTGGACGTGATCGTCGGCGTCCAGCAGCCGGGCGGCATCTGCGTGCAGGTCATGTCCATCCGCGGCGGCCACCTCCTCGGCTCCCGCGACTGGTTCCCGCGCGACGAGCTCGGCGAGGGCCTCGAGGCCGTGCTCGCGGCCTTCGTCGCCCAGTACTACGTGGGCGAGGGCGGCGCCGTGCGCGAGATCCCGAAGGAGATCGTCACGAGCCATCCGCTCGAGGACGCCGCGCTCCTGGCGGCCGCCCTCGGCGAGGTGGCGGGGCGCCGCGTGCGCGTCACCGGGCAGGTGCGGGGCCAGCGGGCCCGCTGGGTGCGCCTCGCCCAGGCGAACGCCGAGCAGAGCCTCGCGCTGCACCTCGCGGACAAGGAGAACGTGCGCGGACGCATGGCGGCCCTCGCCGAGGGGCTCGCCCTCGACGCGCCCCCGCAGCGCCTCGAGTGCTTCGACATCAGCCACACCCGGGGCGAGCAGACCGTCGCCTCCTGCGTGGTCTTCGACGGCAACGGGCCACTGAAGTCCGACTACCGGCGCTTCAACATCGAGGGCATCACCCCCGGCGACGACTACGCCGCCATGGAGCAGGCGCTCCGTCGCCGCTACACGCGCCTGAAGAAGGGCGAGGCGCCGTTGCCGGACGTGCTCTTCATCGACGGCGGGCGCGGTCAGCTCGCCCAGGCGCGACGCGTGCTCGAGGAGCTCGAGGTCGAGGGCGTGCGCCTGATCGGCGTGGCCAAGGGCACGACGCGCCGGGCCGGTCTCGAGACCCTCATCGACGGCGCCGACGGCCGGGAGCTCGCGCTCGCGCCCACGGGCCCGGCCATGCACCTGATCCAGCACATCCGCGACGAGGCCCACCGCTTCGCGATCACCGGCCACCGCCAGCGTCGCGGCAAGCAGCGCACGAGTTCGGAACTCGAGGGCATCGACGGGGTGGGGCCGAAGCGCCGGCGGAGCCTGCTCCAGCACTTCGGGGGCCTGAAGGGCGTGCGCAACGCCTCCGTGGAGGAACTCGCACGCGTCCCGGGGGTCAGCCGCAAGCTCGCCGAGCAGATCTACGGGGCCCTGCACAGCGGCTGAAGCGCTTGCCGGGCCGGCGCCGCGCCCCGCTACAATGCCCACCGGAATCCGGGCCGGACCCGCCCATGAATCTGCCGAACCTGCTGACGCTCGCGCGGATCGTGCTCGTGCCGGTGCTCGTGCTGCTGTTCTTCGTCCCCGGCGGCTGGAGCTACCTCGCCTGCGCCGTGGTCTTCGGTTTCGCGAGCCTGACCGACTGGCTCGACGGCTACCTCGCCCGGCGCATGAACCTGCAGACCCCCTTCGGCGCCTTCCTCGACCCGGTCGCCGACAAGCTCATCGTGGTCAGCGCCCTGGTCATGCTCGCGGGGTCCCACGCGAACCTCTGGTTCTCCACCGCCGCCGTGGTCATCGTCGGCCGGGAGATCATGATCTCCGCCCTGCGCGAGTGGATGGCGGAGATGCAGCGGCGCGGACTGGTGGCCGTGCGCTGGCTCGGCAAGGCCAAGACCACGGCCCAGATGATCGCGATCTTCGTGCTCCTGGCCCATCCGCCGGACCTGTCCCTGACCGGCGTGCGGCTCGGCTACGGCCTGCTCTACATCGCGGCCGTGCTCACGCTCTGGTCCATGGTGGTCTACATCCGCGCGGCCTGGCCCACGCTGCGGGAGGCCTACGAGGCGTCCCGGCCCTGAGGCTGAAGCCGGCCGGAGGAGGGGCCTCCGTGCCCCGTATCGTCACGCCCCGGTCACGCTGGCATTCACCTTCCGAATCGGTATCATGCCGCCTCTCCACTCCGGGGCTGGGTGGCAGAGTGGTCATGCAGCGGACTGCAAATCCGTGTACGCCGGTTCGATTCCGACCCCAGCCTCCAATATTTTCAAATAGTTAGCGCGATCTCTTCGACCAGAAGGCCAGGTCGAGTAGACAGAAGCGAACTGCTCTCCCGCACGCTGTGTCCATTCGTAGCCACTCTCCGAACCTTGGCGAGCTGCTCGGATTGACGCCTTCACCTCGCAATTCTCTCCGCTGCGCGTGTGACCATGTCGGCGCCTTCCGTCGCGACAGGCTCGGACGGGGTTTGACCGTTCTGGTCCCGCCAAGGCCTGACGATCATCGATGTGGGTGGCCCTCTTCCTCTCAGGGCGATCCTCGGCGAGCTGGCCAACGAGGTCGTCGAAGATGTATCGGTTCACAGTGCCATCGATGAACGGAGCTGCGGTTCCCCCTGTGGGCTGCTGCACGAGACCATCTTCAGGGAGAAGCGCGAGCTGGCTGCCGCCACGACCGGAGTTTCACCGATGCATGCCCAGGTGGTTCACGCAGGGTATTCGGAGCGCGTACCGGACTCGTCCGAGAACTAGATTCGGGCCTCTTCGGTACTCCGGATCTGGGTGGTCCGCGTGTGCAGCCTTCCCGTGCAACCATGGTGGAAGCGCGCCAATCACCGATAGATCTTGCGTCGATTGATTCCCAGGACCTCGGCGACGACCTCTGGACTTTCCGCTTGCTCGACGCGCTGAACAGCCCGGATCCGGAGGGCTTGCTTGACCCTCGGATCGAGGCGTCGAGCATCGCTGGGGAAACTGGTTTCACGGGCAGACACGAAGCCTCTTCCTGCTCCCTCCGTAGGACGCGCGCCGCTTTCTAACGAGAGGAAAGTGGGGCGGCTGCACATGCGGGATCACCGTCTTCCTGGCGAGCTCTCCGGAGCTTTGCAGCTTGCAGGCGAGATGCGCTTCGTAGTCAACTCGACCGCGGGGGCAGGGGAGAGCGGCACAGTGAAGCTGGAAGTACGGGCTTTCGGAACTCGAAAGCCATGAATGCCGTCAGAGCATCGGTCGTCGTGTTGTCCAATTGACCCTCCCCTGAGGTTCGAAGTGCGCCTGCTCAAGGAAGTCAGGCGTACTCCCATCGGACCATCGATCCTAAAAAACTGGGGAGAGATCCATGAAAACCACCATCGGTGAACGACTCGTCGCTGGGTGCTTGTTCGTCTCGTTCGGGGTGTCCGCTCAGGCCCAGGAGCAGGCAGAGGGAGCCCTCGAGGAGATCGTCGTGACGGGCTCGTTCATCCAGCGCTCGAGCTTTGATTCCTCATCGCCTCTCGATCTGGTCGGCCAGGACGACTTTCTCCGGAACGCTGCGTTCACGGTCCGGGACATGGCCCAGAATCTCACCTACAACCTCGGCTCCGAGAACTTTCCCGATACGCTGCGCTCCGGTGCCACGACTGGCACCGAGAACATCAATCTTCGGGGTTTGGGTCTCAACTCGACGCTGGTGCTGATGAACGGACGGCGGCAAGCGGAAGCGCCGAATCTCACCAACGACGGGGTCGCCTTCGTCGACACTGCATCGATGATGCCCACGATCGCCGTCGAACGGATGGAGGTCCTGAAGGACGGTGCCGCGGCGCTCTACGGATCCGACGCGATTTCGGGGGTCGTCAACTTCATCACCCGGAACGATTTCGAAGGCTTCGAGCTGCAGATCGACCATCAGTCGATCACGACGTACGAGGATTGGGATCGCCCGAGTGACACGAATGCGCAGGCCATCATCGGCTTCCGCGAGGATCGCGGCGGCATGATGGCCGCAGTCAGCTACCTCGATCGAAAGGAACTGCCGATGTTCGGCAAGGACTTCACGTTCGCAGGAGGACTGTCCGGCTTCGGGGCACCGGGGACCATCTTCACGTCTCAGGGTGCCGGCGAAAGCGACGAGGCGTACGCGACGCGTCGCGAGGCCTTCCAGGCGACCACGAACGTGCCGGCCATTTCGGGCGGGGCAGATCTGGACTGCGAGACGGTTCCTCACGCGCTCGGATCGCCCGGGGACAACGGGCGCCGGCCCATGAGTCTGTTCTCCGCGTCCGCGGACCGGTGCTTCGTCGATTTCCTTCCCACGCAATCGATCATCGACGCAGAAACCCGGCTCCAGATCTTCGCGAGCTTCGATTATCTGCTCGACGAGGAACACGAAATCGAGGTCTTCGGTGAGTTTCACCATGCTGCGAACGACGTGGAGCGGGGGAATTCACCGTCTTACGGCTTCGTTTCCGCTCCTGTAGTTCCCATCAACAATCCCGGGCTGCGAAACGACGCGTTCCGTCGGGGGCTCGGCGGCCAGGAGCTGATCGACGACGCGGCTGCGCAGGCACTCGGCTTCGACAGCGCCGTCGAGGCAGCGGAGGCGAACCCCCTCGTCGGACCCATGATCGCCAACATCCGCCCGTTCGCCGGGGTTCCGGAGGAGGTCTACTACGATCGGGGCCGTGTGCCGAACACCGGTCAGATCGAACGTGACAAGTCGCACTTCGTGGGTGGCTTGCGCGGCAACCTCCCGGGAACCGACGACCGATGGAAGTTCCAGGTCGCGGGAACCTGGAGCGAGCATCAGTTCTCCGGTTTCACGGCCAACGACACCAACCAGCCCAACCTCATCGCAGCCTACCAGGGGTTCGGTGGTAGGGACTGCAATCCAGCCACGACGGCACCGGGAGATGCCGCCGGGGGATGCTATTACTTCAATCCCTTCGGTAGTGCCTACCTTGCGGATCCGTCCGATGTCGGCCCGAACGGTCTCTACAATGCTGACGTGCTCTACCAGGATCTGCTCGACCCGATTCTGACGCTGACGGAGCAGCGTGTGCGCGTGCTCGAGGGTGTCATTTCCGGGGATGCCTTCGAACTGCCTGCGGGCTCGCTCGGGCTGGCTTTCGGCGCGCAGTACCGGGATCAGAGCTTCTCGTCGACTCCTTCGGGAACCGGTTCCAACTTCGACTTCTCGTTCGTCGTCGGCCAGGAACCCTTCTCCGTGAGCCGCGATGTGTACGCGATCTTCTCGGAAGCGCTGGTGCCGGTGACCAGTGCGGACTCCGCGATCGGCGCTCTCGAACTCTCGCTCGCGTTGCGGTACGAGGACTACGGCGGCGGTACCGGTGACACGACCGATCCGAAGATCGCATTCCTGTGGAATCCGATCCGGGACCTCTCGGTCCGTGGCTCCTTCCAGACGTCGTTCAAGGCTCCCGGGCTCGCGCAGCTGGGGGGGTCGAGCACGTCGCTGAACAACGTGCAACAGGACCCCTTCGACCCGGCGTCCGCCCGCGTCTTCGTCCCCGGGATCGCCATCGGGAACCCGAATCTCAAGCCGGAACAGGCCGACGTCTACAACATCGGCTTCAGCTGGCAGCCGATGACTGGGTTCTTCGAAGGTCTCTCGCTGAATCTCGATCACTGGTCCTTCGAGTTCTCGGATGCGATCCGCAAGGAGTCGAACGTCGCCGTGATCGAAGCCTTCGTCGCCGGGGATCCGGCCGCAGCAGACAAGATCACGCTCGACGGGCTGGGCAACATCGCGGTGATCCGCTCCGAGTTCATCAACACCGCCTCTGTAAACACGAAGGGGGTAGACCTCAGCGCTCGCTACCCCTTCGAGACCGACGCGCTCGGTACGATCGATGCGTTCTACAACATGTCGCTGTTGCTCGAGTACGAATTCCAGGAAGCACCCGGCGCGCCCACGGTCGACGGGCTCGGGAAGCGCAACTTCCAGACCGTCGGCGCTCCCGCACCGGAGTGGCGCGCCAATGCGGGGCTCGATTGGAATCTCAACAACCACACCCTGAACCTTACGCTGCGCTACACCGATGCGTATGAGATGCGTGCCGCGCCCTCGGCGTTGATCGCCGGGTTCAATAACCGCACGCCCAGTGCAGACATCGACGAGTTCGTCACTGTGGACCTTCAGTACAGCTACCAGTTCCAGGAGCTGTTCGGAACGAGCATGACGACGCTATCGTTCGGTGCGATCAATCTCTTCGACGAAGAGCCGCCGCGTCTCGACGATGGCCCGGGCTACGACTCGAAGATTCACGATCCCCGTGGCCGCGTCGTCTACGGCCGTCTTCGGGTCGCCATGTAAGCGCTGCGTCGAGTCGCCGGACGCGCACTCTGCGTGTTCCGGCGACTCGGTTGCTTCGTTCGCGAGCCCGAAAGGGACGCGGCGGTGACGGACGTTTCCGTGTCGACCGTGCGCGTCCGCGGAATCAGTGATGATGATGTCGTTGCAGTTTCGGTTTCCTGCGCCTCCCTCTGGTTGATTCGACGTTCTCCGTGTAGGACTTCTGCTTCCTCGATCGCCGGATCATCATGATCCTCGGCGTGCCCATCAAGCAGACCTCCGGTATCCCCGAGTGACGACCTGGACCGAAGACCGGCACCGGGGTCGCTTCGATCTCGAGACCACCACGCCGGCCGCCCGCCTCACCGTTTCCGGATAGCCGAGTAGGGTGCCTCCGGCATGGGTGGCGCGGCGCTTGGTGGTTGCCGAGTTGCAGCGAACCATGGTTCGCGTGTGGATGTTCAGGAGCTCCTCGAGCTCCTGAACATCCACGAGTGGTCCTCCACGACGGAACCGGAGCGTCCAGGGTATGTTGCGGGTCCGAACATCAGAAGCGCGACGCCGACAACTCGAGGTCCGCGCGCGCCCAGCTCGCGACGAGATCCCGCTCCACGGCGGTGTCCGAGCGACCCTGCAGGGCGAGGGCCTGCACGAGTCCGTACAGCGACCAGCCGTTGTGGGGGTGGTCGGCCAGCTCCGTGCGGTAGACGAGCTCCGCATCGGCGCCGCGCCCGGCCTCGAGC
>JAZBPF010000206.1:0-2619 GCA_036351515.1 Pseudomonadales bacterium
AGGGGCGCGTCGAGGTCGAGGAGCCCCTCCTCGGCGGCGAGGGCGACGGCAGCGGCCGTGAACTGCTTCGAAAGGGAGCCGGTGCGGAACACCGAGTCCGCGTCGAGCGGCAGGTCGTACTCGAGGTTCGCGTAGCCGTAGCCCGCGGCGTGGATCAACGTGTCCCCGCGGGCGACCCCCACGGCGCAGCCCGGGGCCCGCTCCGCTGCGAGTTCCGCGAAGACGGCGTCCACGGCCGCGCTCCGGGGCGCCGGCTCCTCCGCGTCCGGAGCCTCGGCCGCCAGGACGAAGAGCAGGAGGGGAGCGAGAACCGGCCTGCGCATGGAAGGGCTCCGTCGGGGACCGGGCCCGAGCATGCCACCCGCCGCGGGCGGCGACGAGGCGCGGGACGCACGGGGCCCTCGATCGCGTCGCCGCGTCCGGTTCGGGAGGGTTCGGGAGGGTTCGGGAGAGGGGGCAGAGGTGAGATCGCCCGGGGCCGCTGCACGCCCTCGCCGCGGAGCCGGGGGGACTTGGTCTGGGCGGCAGGATTCGAACCTGCGACCCCGGGCACCCAAAGCCCGTGCTCTACCAGGCTGAGCTACGCCCAGACGCGCGCGCAGCATAGCGCAGAAGCCTCCCGGTGCCGGCATCCGTGCCCCCGGAAGCCCGGATTTTCATTCGCCCACGATTCATTCCGGCCGCCATGGGACCTGCCCGACTGCCGGGAAAGAGAAGGTGACGACAGACCTTTCGGCGTCGAACTTGCTCAGCAGCAAGACGATGACCGGAGGATCTGCGGGGCGCGGCACAGGTGCAGACCGCGCGGCATTCGGGTATGGTCCGCGCCCTTCCTTCGTCCTAGAAAGGTTAGGGAGCTATGTTCAAGAGAAACAAGCTGAGCGCAGCCATCGTTTCCGCCATGGCTGCCACGGGCAGCGCCGTGCCGGCCCACGCGGCGATCGAGGAGGTGGTCGTCACGGCCACGAAGACCGAGGCCAGCACCCAGGACATTCCGGTGGCGGTCCAGGCCCTCGATCAGACGGCGATGAACGACCTCGGCATCACGGACTTCACCGACTACCTGATCCAGATGCCCGGCGTCACTGCCGGGGGCTCCGGGCCGGGCCAGAACCAGATCTACATCCGTGGCGTGGCCTCCACCACCCCGAACCTGACCACGGTGGGCGTCGCCGGCCTCGCGCCGAACGTGGCGCTCTACCTCGACGAGCAGCCGCTGGCCCAGCCGGGCCGGAACCTGGACGTGTACACGGCGGACATGGCCCGCGTGGAGGTGCTCGCCGGGCCTCAGGGCACGCTGTTCGGGGCCAGCTCCCAGGCCGGCACCGTGCGCCTGATCACCAACAAGCCGGACCCGTCCGGCGTGCGCGCGAACGTGCGCTTCGGCACCGAATACACACCCGAGGGCGAGCCGAGCAACAACGTGGAGGGCATGCTCAACCTGCCCGTGACCGACAAGCTCACGCTCCGCGGCGTCGTCTACACGGACAACCAGGGCGGCTGGATCGACAACGTCCGCGGAACACGCACGGCTGCCGAGAGCGCCCGCTTCCGCCCGGCCGGCACCATGCGCTCCAACGGCGTACCGGTGAGCGAGGTGCGCGAGGGCTTCCAGGCGGACGCAGACCTCTCCGGCGTGAACTTCCTCGAGGCCGACAACGGCAACCGGGTCGAGGACGACTTCAACGAGACCACCTACGCGGGCGCCCGCCTGAGCGCCCGCTACGACATCAACGAGCGCTGGAGCCTCCTCGTCGGGCACATGCGCCAGACCATGGATTCGGAAGGGGTCTTCTTCTCCGACCCGACCCTCGACGACTACGAGATCCAGCGCTACGAGGACGACTCGATCGAGGACAGCTTCCACAACACGAACTGGACCCTCGATGGCCTCGTGGGGGAGCTCCAGGTGCTCTACACAGGCGCCTACACGGATCGCGAGACGGACCAGGTCGTCGACTACCCCGACTACCTCTTCGTCGGCCAGTACCTGCCCTATTACATCTGCGACGGCTCCGTGAGCTATCCGGGAGAGGCGGCACCCTCGGGGACCTGCCAGCCCCCGAACCTGTTCGTGAAGTCCACGACGGAAACGGAGGTGCAGACCCACGAGTTCCGGATCACCACGGCCCAGGATCGACGCGTCCGCGCGACCGTGGGCCTCTTCTACAGCGATCTCGAGCTCGCGGAACGCAACGACTTCACCTATCCGGGATCCACGAACGCGGTGGCGTTCAACGGGAACACGGGCTTCGCGCCGAACCTGCCGTTCCAGACCGGCTACCGGTCGGACCCTGGGCCCTTCCCGGAGGGCGTGATCTTCCGCAACGACATCCTCCGGACCGACGAGCAGTTCGGCGCCTTCGGTGAAGTGACCTTCGACGTCACCGACGACCTGGCGCTTACCCTCGGTGCCCGCTACTACGACATCGAGGTGGACTTCGAGGGCAGCGCGAACGGGTCCTTCTTCAACTTCGGGGGCACCACCACGGCCGACGACTGCCAGGCCTTCGGCACGGACATCAGCGACCTCTACAACGGGGACGGCCAGTTCACCTTCCGGGGCGTCTGCGAGCCGAGCCAGATCACCTACACGGCCGACGACTCGATCGAGGACAT
>JAZBPF010000207.1:0-4115 GCA_036351515.1 Pseudomonadales bacterium
AGGAACACGATGCCCATGACCACCGGATAGTCCCGGTCGAAGATCGAGGTGAGGCCGAGGAGTCCGAAGCCGTCGATGTCGAAGATGGTCTCGATGAGGAAGGAGCCGCCCACGAGCAGCGTCACGTTCTGCCCGAAGGTGGTGGCGATGGGGATCAGCGCGTTGCGCAGCGCGTGCCCGGTCACCGCACGCCGGAAGGGCACGCCCTTGGCGACCGCCGTGCGCACGTAATCCGCGGCGAGCTGGTCCATGAGGTTGTTCTTCATGAGCAGCGTCGTCACCGCGAAGCTGCCCACGAGGTAGCAGGCGAGCGGCAGGGCGGCGTGATGCAACACGTCGAGGACCTTCTCCCCGGGGCCCAGGAGCGGGTAGTCGAGGCTCGTGAAGCCGCCCATGGGAAACCAGTCGAGCTCCACGGCGAAGAGGAGCAGGAGCAGGGCGCCGAGGACGTAGCCCGGCACCGCGTAGCCCGCGAAGATCACCACGGAGGTGACGTCGTCCACGAGGGTCCGGTGGCGGATCGCCTTCACCACGCCGAGGGGGATGCACACCAGATAGGTGAGCACGAGGCTCGTGAGGCCGTAGAAGAGCGAGACCGGGAAGCGCTCGGAGATCACCGCCGTCACCGGTTCGTTGTAGCGGTAGGAGGTCCCGAGGTCCCCCTGCAGCACCTTCCCGACCCAGTCCACGTAGCTCAGGTACCAGGGCTTGTCGAAGCCGTAGTACTCCCGCAGCTGGTCGAGCTGGGCCTCCGAGAGGGCCATGCCCGTGCCCGCGTTCGATTCCAGGCCGGCGGCCATGGAGGCCGCGTTGGCCTCCATGATCGCGCGTTCCAGGGGGCCGCCCGGGACCAGGCGCGTGACCGCGAAGACGAGGACCGTGATACCGAGCAGCGTGGGGATCACCAGCAGGAGCCGGCGCAGGAAGTAGTCGCGCATGCGTCGTCAGGCGTCCCCGATTCCCGGGGCCCGCCCTCGCTGCGGGCCCGATCTCACGATTTGACCACAGCCGCGGCGGCGGGGCCCACGGCCGGAACCTCCGGAAGGAGCGTCACCTCGGCGAGCCCGACGCCGGCGGCGTCGAGGACCGGGCCGAACCGCGCCAGGGCCCGTTCCAGGGCCGGAGAGGGCCCCCGGGCGGGGTCCGCGGCGCCGCGGACCCAGGGCGCCCCGGGCCGGCGCCGCCCCCGGAGCCAGATCGCCACCTCCTCCGCAGCCGCGAGGTTGCGCAGCCACTGGGAACGGGTCCGGACCGTGGCGAGCACCACGGACCGCCCGCGCACGAGCGCCGTCAGCGGCACCCGGTAGCGGCGCCCGCTGCGCCGTCCGGGCACTTCGAGGAGCACGAGCCCCGGCACCCAGCCGAGGCTCCAGAGCGCCGCCGGCGGGGCCGGCAGCGGCAGCGGGGCGCCGAGCCCTGCGCGCACGGCCGGGACCACCAGCCGGTTCAGGGTGGCGAAGGGGCCGGGGCCCCCGGCGACGGCGACTTCCGTGGCGGACATCGGACGATCCTCCGTGCGGGCGGTCCGGTCGGACCGCGTGGTTCGCCCGTGCGTGAAGCGGTGCCTTCGGAGGGTGTCTACCGCATGCCACCTGCAGCGACCGCAGGCACCCGGTGGACATCCTCTCAGAGCGTCATGACCCGCAGGTCGGGGTGCCCCGTGGCCCGGTCCGCCAGCTGCCGGAAGGTGTCGGCGTACTGGCGCGCCAGCGGCGCGTCGTTGGCGTTGGCGAAGCCCTCGGCGATCGTGGCCCGGGGCAGCACGACGAGCCCGGTGCGGTCCCCGAGCAGGAAACTGTCCTCGCGATCCTGCATGTCGGGGTCCACGACGCGGATGCGCAGGGAACTCGGCAGCCGGCGCACGAGCGTCAGCAGCCGGTGCCCGTCGCGGACCATGCGGCGCACGTCGTGCACCAGGATCTCCATGCGCGCGCGCGGATGCCGGCGTGCGAAGGCGGAGACCGCCTCCACCAGCTCGCCGTCGCCGAAGAGCAGCGGATCGAGATCCGGCGAGAACAGGAGCAGCTCGTGGCGCGCGTGGCGCACGAGGTCCAGCAGCGCCGAGCGCACGTCCCCCTCGCCCTCGAGCATCTGCGCCCGGTCCTCGCGCTCCGCGAGCGCCGGCGCCGGGTAGGCGGTGCGGTCCTCCGCCGGGACGACCGGTGCCGGGGGCGGCTCTTCCGGCGGCGTGAAGGGAATGCCGAGCTCGCACTCCATGCGCTGGTGGCGGATGCCCGCCTCGAGGAACTCGGCGCCGACGGTGTGGAAGCCCGCGGCCTCGTAGAAGGGCACGGCGTCGGCCTGGGCGTGGAGCACGACGCTCGTGTCCCCGCGCGCCCGGGCCCGGTCCAGGGCCGCCTGCAGCAGCGCCCGGCCGATTCCGAAGCCGCGACGTTCCGCGAGCACTGCCATGCGTCCGAGCTTTCCCTCCGGGAGCAGGCGCGCGGTCCCGACGGCGTCGCCGCGATGGTCGACGGCCACGAAGTGCTCGGCGTCGTCGTCCCGACCGTCCCACTCGACGTCCTCGGGCACCCGCTGCTCCTCCACGAACACGCGGGTGCGGATGCGCCGGAGCGCGTCCGCTTCCTCGGGCCAGCGGGCCGGTCGGATCTCGACGCCTTCGGTCATGGCGCGGCGGGGTCCCCGTCGTCGTCCAGGAGTTCGAGCCTGCCCGCAGTATACAGAGCGTGCGCGAGGTGCAGCGCCGCGGGGTCCGCGAGCTCCGCCGGGCCGAGGGGGGCGAGGCGCGTGAAGGGCGCGAGCGCCTCCGGCGCGAGGGCGCTGCGGAAGCGCTCCCCGCCCGCGAACAGGGCCGTGCCGTCGGCGACGGGCTGCAGCACGAGCCGCAGGCCCGGTGCGCGCTCGAGCCGCGCTCCGGCGGCGAGCGCCGCGCGCAGCCCCTCCGGCGGCAGCGGGTCCACCGGTGCGAGGAGCTCGACGCGCCCCGGGCGCGTGAGCGCGGCGCCGAGCCAGGCCTCGAAGGCGGCCTCGTCGGCGAGCACGGCCTCGAGGGCGCCGCGCAGCGCCGCCCGCGCCCGGTCCACGGTCGCGCGGTCGAGGCGGGCCGGATCCGTCGGCAGGGCGGGATCGAGGTCCAGCGGTGCGCCGGCGCCGAGGCCGGCGAGGGTGCGGGCGAAGTCGGCGGCGAGGTCGCCGAGGGAGGGGGCCCGCAGCCCGAGGGAGACCGTCAGGCACGGCGTTTCGGCGATGCCGTGGTGCACGAGACCCGGGGGAACGTAGAGGGCGTCGCCGGGGCCGCAGTGCTCCACGCGCTCGGCGACGAAGCCGCGCACGAGGCGCAGGCCGTCCGCGTCCGCCTGGGGGCGCGTGTCGCCGTCGGGCACGGCGCCCAGCTCCCAGCGGCGCACCCCCTCCGCCTGCAGCAGGAACACGTCGTAGCGGTCGAAGTGCGGCCCCACGGAACCGCCCGGCGCCGCGAAGCTCACCATCACGTCGTCCAGGCGCCAGTCCGGGACGAAGCGGATCCGCTCGAGCAGCGGCTCGAGGCCCGGCAGGAACAGGTCCACGCCGTTGACGAGGAGCGTCCAGTCCCGGTCGCCGAGGGTCTCGAAGCGCTCGGGCTCGAAGGGCCCGGACTCCAGGATCCAGCGCTCGCCCTCCCGGCGGACGATGCGCGCGTCGGCGTCCGGTTCGCAGGCGAGGCCCGCGAGCTCGTCGCCGTCCAGCGGCACCGCGAGCCCGCCCAGGGCCCCCGGCAGCAGGCAGCTCCGCCGGTGCCAGCAGTCGGTCAGGAAGCGCGCGAGCCGCTCGCCCGCGTCGAGCTCCGGCAGCTCCGGGAAGGCGCAGGCGGTGAGCAGCTCCGCCGGGTCGGGCCCGCTCACGGCCGGACGGCGCGCGCCAGGTCCGCGGCGAGGCCCGTGTAGCGCTCCGGCGTGAGCGCCTCGAGCCGCGCCCGGGACGCCTCGGAGAGGGGCAGCTCGGCGATGAGGGCGCGCATGGAGGCGGCGTCCAGGCGCCGCCCGCGCGTGAGGGCCTTCAGCGTCTCGTAGGGCTCGGGCACGCCCTCGCGGCGCATGAGCGTCTGGATCGCCTCGCCGAGCACCTCCCAGCTCGCCTCCAGGTCCTCCGCGAGGCGCGCCCGGTCGATCTCGAGC
>JAZBPF010000208.1:0-4145 GCA_036351515.1 Pseudomonadales bacterium
CCCCGATCTGGTCCAGCCCGTGGACGAAGACGACGTTGCCGAGGGGATCGACGGTGAGCACGGCGAGCTCCGGGAGCCCGGAGTCGCGCAGGGGCGCGTCGCCGCCGAGCAGCTCGGCACCGGCAACGGCGCGCTCGAGCAGATCCGGCGGCCGGGTGACGAGCTCCATGCGCGGGAACCGTTCGCCGAGGCGGGCCCGGAGCGCGGTCGGCGCGTCGGCGGGCAGGGCGGCGACGCGCACGACGCGGTCCTCGTCCCGCCCGAGCAGGCGGTGGAGCTGGCGGAGCAGGTGCACGCGCTCCAGGCAGGCCTCGTCGCAGTCCGCCGGGACCATGAGCACGACCCGCCAGATCCGTGGCCCCTCCGCGGTCACGGTCGCACCGTCGCGACGCAGGCCGAGGTCCGCGAGCTGGGTCGGCGGCTGGATCAGGGCCCCGTGGTTCGTGCGTCCGCCCGCGACCATCTCCGGAGCCCCGTAGTAGATCCAGACGGCGGCGCCCAGCGGCAGCATGGCGAGGAGCAGCAGGCCCACGAGCATGGCGCGGTTGCGGTTCCGCGTGCGGGCGTCGACGACGGTCTCGCGCTTCTCGGTCATTCGCTCTCTTCCTCTTCGTCACCCGCATGCCCGCGGCGGAGCGACGCCGCCAGCCAGCCGAGGACCAGCACCGAGGCCAGCCCGAACCACTGCACCGCGTAGGCCCGGTGCCGGTCCGCGGACATGCGCACCGGCGCCCAGGTCCAGGTCGCCACGCCCGGGGCATCCGGGTCCGCCACGACCCGGAAGGGCGCGAGGGCGACCGAGGGAAACAGGCGGTCCTGCGCCACCGGGTCGACGCGCTGCACGCGCCTGGGCCAGCCCGCTTCCTCCGTCTCCCCGAACACCGGGGGGCCGTCGTCGGCCAGGAGCAGGCGTCCGGTGAGCCGGATCCGCCCCGGCGGCAGCGCGGGCTCCGGGAGCTCGGCGCGGGTCCGCGGCGCCTCGAGCCAGCCGAAGTTCACGAGGACGGCTCGCTCCGGCGCGTGGACCACCGGCGCCCAGACCTCGTAGCCGGGGCGGCCCTGCCAGGTCCGGTTGTCGAGGAGCAGGACGCGTTCGCGCAGCACGGTGCCCTCGAGCTGCACGCGGAGCAGATCCAGCTCCGCGGGCACGGGCTGCGGGAGCTCGTCGATCGGTCGCGGCGGCTGCGCCGCGCGCTCCGCGGCGCGCGCCTCGACGGCCGTCTTCTCCTCCGCCCGCCGCAGCTGCCAGGCGCCGAGCCCCAGCAAGACCGGCAGGAACAGCAGCACGAAGGCGGTGAGGCGCCGGGAGGGGCGCAGGGTCCAGGGGCGGCGCGCGCGCTCGTTCACCGCAGGGCCTCCCGTCGTGCCGGCCGCGACCGGTCGCTGTTACACTGGCCCGTGTTCCGTCGCCGCCGTCGCGCTCCCGCGCGCCCTCCCCGGGCGGCCATCCGTCCGCGCCACCGAGGAGTCTCCATGCCGACGGCGCTGCTGAAGTTCCTGATCGTCGTCCTGTTCCTCTCCGTACTCGCCAGCCTCTCCAGCGCCCTCTTCTTCCTGTTCAAGGATCAGGAGAACGAGCGCAAGCGGGCCCTCTACGCGCTCGGCACGCGCATCGCCCTCGCTGCGTCGCTCCTGGGGCTGGTGGCCTGGGGCCTGCACACGGGTCAACTGACCCTCGCGGCACCCTGGCACGGGCAGTGATGCGGACCGGTCGCGCGGCCTGCGGAGACCGCGCGACCGAAAGAGGCCGTCAGAGGACGTAGACGAAGAGGAACAGGCCCATCCAGACCACGTCCACGAAGTGCCAGTACCAGGAGCACGCCTCGAAGCCGAAGTGATCCTCCTTCGAGAAGTGTCCCTTGAGGACCCGCACGAGGCACATCAGGAGCATGAAGGTGCCCAGGGTCACGTGGAACCCGTGGAAGCCCGTGAGGATGTAGAAGGTCGAACCGTAGATGCCCGAGCCGAGCGTCAGGCCGAGCTCCTCGTAGGCGTGCAGGTACTCCTCCGCCTGGAGGAACAGGAAGACGACGCCGAGGGCGACGGTGATGCCGAGCCACGTCGTCAGACCCTTGCGGTGGCCGCTCTTCAGGGCCGTGTGGGCCCAGTGGATCGTGAAGCTCGAGGACAGCAGGATCGCCGTGTTCCAGAAGGGCAGGTAGCCCGCCCAGGCGCTCGCGCTCGTGGGCGCGGCCATGGTCTCCGCGGGGCCGGGCTTGTACTCGCTCGGATTCCTTCCCGCCTCCCAGTCGGCGGCGAAGCCCGGCCAGAGGTACTCGCCGGTGATGCCCTTCTCGCCCTCGCCGCCGAGCCAGGGCATGGCGAAGTTGCGCACGTAGAAGAGCGCGCCGAAGAACGCCGCGAAGAACATCACCTCCGAGAAGATGAACCAGCCCATGCCCCAGACGTAGGAGCGCTTGAGCTGTGCCCCCGCGAGGCCGGCGTGGTTCTCCCGGATGACCTTCGTGAACCAGGTGTAGAGGGAGATCCCCACCACCGCGAGGCCGGCCCAGATGAGCAGCGGATTGCCGTGCTCGCCGGTCTTCGTGGCGTTCAGCAGGCTGCCGAAGCCGTACATGAAGAGGATCAGGCCGAAGGCGAGCCAGACCGGGATCTTGCTGTCGTGGGGGACGTAGTAGTGCTCGTGCTCGGCGCCCGCCACCGCGCCCGCGTGCTGTTCAGTCATGCGTCGTTCTCTCCGTGGACATGTCGCTGCGCGGCCCCGCCTCGTGCGAGCGGCCCCGCATCACCCCCCTGCGGCCACGCCGTCGGCGGCGTCCGCACGCGCTTCCTGCAGCGCCCACTGCCCGGCCTTCGTCTCCGTGATGTCGAACATCGTGTAGGAGAGGGAGATCGTGGCGATGGAATCCGGCAGGTCCCGGTCGACGATGAAGCGCATGGGCATCTCCACCGCCTCGCCCGGCTGCAGCACCTGCTGGTCGAAGCAGAAGCATTCGGTCTTGTGGAAGTACGAGGCCGCGCGGCCCGGCGCCACGGAGGGGATCGTCTGCGCGACCATGACCCGGTTCGTGGGGTTGCGGGCGTAGAAGATCGCCTCGTTGATGCCGCCGGGATGCACGGTCATGCCCCCCGCGCGCGCCCCGAAGTCCCAGGCCATGCCCTGGTTGACGTTGGTCACGAAGCGGATCGCCACCTCCCGGGACGCATCGGCCTCGAGCTGGGCGGGCCTGGCCTCGTAGCGCCCGCCGGTCTTGCCGTTCAGGCCCGTCACCTCGCAGATGACGTCGTAGAGCGGCACCAGGGCGAAGGCGAAACCGAACATCGCCACGCCCCCGAGGACGAGACGCAGGATCGTGCGCCCCTTGCCCGGTTGCGACTGCGCTGGACGGCTCATGGTCGAACTCCTCCGCACGCCCCGCACGGAACCCCGCGCGGGGCGCACGATTCCTCAGCGGACGACCGGAGGCGTCGCGAAGGTGTGGTAGGGCGCCGGCGACGGCAAGGTCCACTCGAGACCTTCCGCGCCTTCCCAGACCTCGGCCGTGGCCTGCTTCCCGCTGCGGATCGACTGGACGACGATCCAGAGGAAGAGCAGCTGCGAGAGGCCGAAGACGAAGGCGCCCACCGTCGACCAGGCGTTGAAGTCGGCGAACTGCAGCGCGTAGTCGGGGATGCGCCGCGGCATGCCGGCGAGGCCGGAGAAGTGCATCGGGAAGAACGCCAGGTTCACGCCGACGAAGGACAGCCAGAAGTGCAGCTTCCCGAGGGCCTCGTTGTACATGAAGCCCGTCCACTTCGGCAGCCAGTAGTACACGGCGCCGAAGATGGAGAAGAGGGCCCCGGACACGAGCACGTAGTGGAAGTGCGCCACCACGAAGTAGGTGTCGTGGTACTGGAAGTCCGCCGGGGCGATGGCGAGCATCAGGCCCGAGAAGCCCCCGATCGTGAACAGGAAGATGAACGCCAGGGCGAAGAGCATGGGCGTCTCGAAGGTCATGGACCCGCGCCACATGGTGCTCACCCAGTTGAAGACCTTCACGCCCGTGGGCACGGCGATGAGCATGGTGGCGTACATGAAGAACAGCTCACCGGCGAGCGGCATCCCGACCGTGAACATGTGGTGCGCCCACACGATGAAGGACAGGAAGGCGATGGACGCCGTGGCGTAGACCATGGAGTCGTAG
>JAZBPF010000209.1:0-2989 GCA_036351515.1 Pseudomonadales bacterium
CTCACGCCCTCCTACGCGAGTCTCGAGATGTTCCGGGGCGCCGAGCCCCATCCCTCGGACGACGTGTACGCCCTGGCGATCGTCGCCTACCAGCTCCTGACGGGACGGCATCCCTACGACTACGCGCCGGCGCCGGACGCCCTGAAGGAGAAACTGCGCCCCCGACCGATCCGGGGCCTGAAACGCCGCGAGTGGCGCGCCATCGAGCACGGTCTCGCGCTCCGGCGCGAGGACCGCACCGCGCACGCGGCGGAGTTCCTGAAGGAGCTGGAAGGCAACCCCGCCGCCGTGCGTGCGGCCGCCGCGCTGCTGCTGGTCCTCGCGGGCACGGGCGGCTACGTCGGCTGGAGCGAGTACCGGGCCGCCGCGGCCCTGCGTCCGGAGATGCCCTTCGCCGAGCTCCCCGCCGAGACCCGCGCTGCGTTCGCGGGGCTCCTCGAGGAGGGGGACACGTTCCGGCGCTTCGGCGACGCGGCTGCGGCGCTGGACCGCTACACGGAGGCCTACGACCTGCATCCGCGGAACCCGGAAGCCGTCGACCGGATCGAGCGCCTGATCGACGCGCTCGTGGAGCGCGCCCTGCAGGAGGGCTCCGCCACGGACCGCGACGTGCTCGCGGAGAACCTCCGCGCACTGCTGGCGCGCGACGAGTTCCTCGCCCGGCACACGGAGCTGGCCGCCGCGCAGGAACGGCTCGCCGAGAGCGGCGATTGACGGTCAGCGCACGCGCGCCAGGGCCGCCTCGAGGAGTTCCGGCCAGGCATCGACCCAGCAGCACCGGTGATCGAAGTCCGCGAGCTCGACGAACGGCTGCCCGGGGAAGCGTTCGCGGTAGCGGGCGGCGAGGGCGACCGGCACGACACGGTCCCGCCCGCCGGAGAGATGCACCATGCGGGCCACGGGCTCCGGTCCCGCGAGCGGATCCAGCGAGCCCTCCAACGGGAGATAGCCGTGATGCGCGGTCCAGGCAGCGGGGTCGAGGTTGCCCGCCACGGTGACGACGACGTCCACGGCGGGGACGCGCTGCGCGACCAGCACGGCGAGGGTGCCCCCGCCGCTGTAGCCGACGAGCACGAGACGACCCGGCCGCTGCGACGCGACGATGGTCTCGAGGGCCGCCGCGAGCGCGGCGACCACCGGCTCCCCGTAGCGGGCCCCGGTCCAGAGCTCGCCCGTGCAGGGTGGCCGTGCCGCGGTGCCGTGATAGCAGGGGCGACCGAGGAAGCGGACCGGTGCCGGGTCGCGGGCCAGCAGTTCGAGCGTGAGCGGCGTGCGCGGGGTCGGATCCGCGGCCACGCGCCGGCCTCCGATCCAGGGCGTCCCGTCGCCTCCGAGGTAGACGTGCAGGTCGCCGCCGGGCGCCGGCGCGCCTCGATGCCAGCTGCGCAGCCGGAAGGGCGGCACCTCGAGCCAGCGCGCCTCGAGGCGCGCACGCTCCGCGACGCTCTCGTGACGATCCCCGGGCATGGTCGCGCAGGCGGTGAGCAGCAGCGCCAGCGCCGGGCTCACGACCGACCGGACGCGCAGACGGAACGTCCGTCGAGCGCCTTTGACGGGAGCGCCGCAGCGGGCGTAGCTTCTCGTCGCTGCTACGGGAGGGGGCGTCATGGTCAGCGACTCTAGCCGGAGAGCGCCGACGCGCCCAGCGGACGGCACGCGCCGGCTGCGTCAGCGCGTCGGATCGACCCTGTGCCTGCTCGCGATCGCGCTCGGTGCGCAGGGGGCGGAGCGCGACGCGGCCGTGGAGGGTCGCGTCGACGTGGCCGACCTGCACGTCGTCGACTGCCTGCTTCCCGGCCAGGTGCGCCAGCTCGGCACGCGCACCTACCTCACCGCCCGCCGACCCATCAAGACCACCGCCGCCGACTGCCGCATCCGCGGCGGCGAGTACGTCGCCTACGACCGCGCCGACTACGCGAGCGCACTCCGCGTCTGGATGGACGCCGCCCAGGGGGGCGATCCGGAAGCGCAGACGAACGTCGGAGAGATCTTCGAGAAGGGCCTCGGCACGGAGCCGAACTACGTGGCCGCCGCGGAGTGGTACCGCCGCGCCGCGGAACAGGGCTACACGCGGGCGCAGTTCAACCTCGGCACGCTCTACGAACAGGGCCTGGGCGTGCCCGAGAACCGCCTCGAGGCGCTGAACTGGTATCGGCGCGCCTGGGGGATCGCCGAGGACGACCTCATGTTCCGTTCGGCGGCCGAGAGCCAGAGCGCCGCCCTCCGGTCGGAGCTGGAGCAGGCGCTCGAGCAGAAGGACGCGCAGCTGCGCGTGCTCCGACGCCAGGTCGAGGAACTGCAGGAGCGCCTCGAGGCGAGCACCGACGCCGCGAGCGACGCCCGTGCGGAGGTGGGCACCCTCGAGAGCCTCATCGCCCAGCTGGAAGGCCAGCGCGAGGAGCAGCGCGCGCGGCTCGACGCCCTGCCGATCCTGCGCGAGCCCGCGACCGGTGCGCCGGCCGCGCCGGTGCCCGAGGCGGAGGAGCAGTGGCTCGAGGACGTGAACCTCGGCCGCTACTACGCGCTGCTCATCGGGAACGAGGACTACGAGCGCATCGACGATCTGGCCTCCCCGCTCGCCGACGTCGAGCGGGCGCGGCAGATCCTGGAAGAGCGCTACGGCTTCACGGTGTTCACGATCGCCAACGGCGACAACGTGGCCATGATGCAGGCGATCAACGACCTGAACGAGGTGCTCGAGGAGAACGACAACCTCCTTCTCTTCTACGCCGGCCACGGCTCCCGGCTCCAGGCCGGGAAGGGCGAGGCCGGCTACTGGCTGCCGTCGAACGCCGAGGAGCCGCCGCGGGACACCTACTGGGTCCCCAACGAGTTCGTCACGGGGCATCTCACGCGCCTGCAGGCCCGGCGCATCCTCGTGGTCGCCGATTCCTGCTACGCGGGGCTGCTCTCGGACGAGCCGAGCTTCCTGCTCGTGGGCGGCGACGCGCCGGCCTACGACGATCCCGAGTTCCTGAAGTTCAAGGTC
>JAZBPF010000210.1:0-9028 GCA_036351515.1 Pseudomonadales bacterium
GAGGTAGCCCGAGGGCAGGTTCTCGTCGCCCACGAAGCCGCGGATCGCGAAGCTGTTCCAGAGACCGCCGAAGTTGTTCTGGCGGGCCACGGAGGCGGAGAGGTCCAGCGCCTCGTCCAGGGAGCGCACGCCGGCCCGGTCCATGGCCAGTTCGTCGATCACCTGGGCCGCCTGGGGCGTCTCGAGCTGCGTGAAGTCGCCGAGGTACGCGCGGCGCGTGTCGACGACGCGGATCGTCTCCTCGACGAGCGCGTCCTCGGCGTGGGCCGCGACGACGGCGCAGGGCAGGGCGACGGGCACCACCAGAGAAAGCGCGAGCGTGCGCGCACCGAGGCGGACGGGCATGGATGGTCTCCGGACCGGGGAGAAGAGGCGCGGGATGTTACAACATAACGCCTGCTCCGCAAGGGACGCTTCGGCGCCCGGGGCCGCCGTGCGAGACTGCGCCGCCATGCACCGCGCCCTCCCTCCGACACGCCGGCCTCGCGGCCGGCGCGGCACGCGCCCCCTCGTCCTGGCGGGCCTGCTCCTGCTCGCCGGCTGTGCCCCGGGGGGCGACCCGGAGCACCTCGCCATCGCCGGGCCCTTCGAGTTCACCAGCCAGGAGCCCGCCCGGGACGGCTACGTCTACACGCGCCTGCAGGTGGCGGAGACGCTCGTGGACGTCGCCGAGGACGGCCGCCTCGTCCCCGGCCTCGCGACCGCCTGGAGCACGGCCGCGGACGGACTTCGCTGGCGCTTCCGGCTCCGGGCGGGCGTGCGCTTCCACGACGGTGCGCTCCTCGACGCCGCCGCGGCGGCGGGCGCCCTCGAGCGGGCCCGCAGCCGCTCCGTGTTCCTGCGCGAGGCACCGATCGCGGAGATCGCCGCCGAGGGCGCGGACGTCGTGCGCATCGACCTGACGCGTCCCTTCGCGCTGCTCCCGGCCGCCCTGACCCACTACAGCACCCTCGTCGCCTCGCCCGGTTCCTACCGCGCCGATGGCTACGTGGCGCAGCTCCACGGTACCGGGCCCTACCGGATCGCCGAGATCGACCCGCCGCACCGCCTGGTGGTCGAGCGCTTTCCCGGCTGGCGCGGTCCCGCACCGGCCATCGACCGCGTGAGCTACCTCACCGGCCACCGCGCCGAGAGCCGGACCCTGCAGGTGCTGAGTGGACAGACGGACCTCGTCTACACCCTCGACCCGGCGAGCCTCGATCCGCTCCGGCGCAGCCCCGGCGTCGAGGTCCACGAGCGCCTGATCCCGAGGACCCTGCAGCTGAAGGTGAACGCGGGCCACCCCTTCCTCGTGGACGTGCGCGCCCGCCGGGCCCTGAGCCTCGCCCTCGACCGTCGCGGCCTCGCCGAGCGCGTGCTCGCGACCCCGGGCGTCGAGGCCGGTCAGCTCCTGCCGCCCCTCTTCGAGGCCTGGCACCTGCCGGAGCTGGCGCCGCCGGCCCGGGACCTCGACCGGGCGCGGGCGCTCCTCGCCGCGCTCGGCTGGGCGCCGGGTCCGGACGGGGTGCTCCGCCGCGACGGCGAGCCCTTCGCCCTCTCGCTCATGACCTACGCCGACCGCCCGGAACTCGTGGTGCTGGCCACGGCGATCCAGGCGCAGCTGCGCGAGCTCGGCGTGGCGGTCGCGGTGTCCGTCGAGAACTCGGGCTCCATCCCCCTCGGGCACGCCACGGGTACCCTCGAGCTCGCGCTCATGGCGCGCAACTACGGCACCGTGGGGGATCCCCTCGGCACCGTGCTCGCGGACTTCGGCGGCGACGGCGGCGGGGACTGGGGCGCCATGAACTGGGACAACGGCGCGATCCGCGCGGACCTCGCGGCCCTGCAGGTCGAGACCGCCCCGGCCCGGCGCCGGGCGCACGCGCAGCGCATCGCGCGCGTGCTCCACGACGAGCTGCCGGTGATCCCCGTGCTCTACTACGTGCAGCACACGGCGGTGGCCGAGCGCGTGCGCGGCTTCACCTTCGACCCCTTCGAGCGCAGCTACCGCGTCGCGGCCATGGAACTCGCCGGGCCATGATCCGCCTGCTCGCCGCGCGCGCGGCTCAGCTCTTCTTCGTGTTCTGGGCCACGGGCAGCCTCGCCTTCCTCACCATGCACCTGCTTCCCGGGGGCGCCGCCTACCGCGTGGCCGCCGGGCGCTACGGCTACGATCAGGTCTCGAGCGCCGCCGCCGAGGCGGTGCGCGCGGAACTCGGTCTGGATGCTCCGCTCCTCGTCCAGTATCTCGACTGGCTCGGCGCGCTGGCGCGCCTGGAGCTCGGCACCTCGCTCGTCTCCGGATTGCCCGTGACCGCGGAGATCGGCCACCTGCTCGGGCACACGCTGCTCCTCGCCTTCGCCGCCGTCGTGCTCGCGACGGCGCTCGCGCTGCCCGTGGGCGTCTGGGCGGCGCTGCGGCCGGGCTCGCGCTTCGACCGGCTCTCGCTCCTCGCCTCGGTGCTGCTCCGCGCCCAGCCCGTCTTCGTGATCGGGCTCGTGCTCATCCTGCTCTTCGCGCTCGGCTGGCGCCTGTTCCCGGTCGCCGGCTTCGACGGGCCCGCGCACCTGGTGCTGCCCGCCACGGCCCTCGCCCTCGCGCTCGCCGCCGTGGCCGCCCGGGTCGTGCGCAACAGCGCCCGGAGGGCCCTCGAGGCCGAATCCTTCACCTTCGCGCGCACCAAGGGGCTCTCCTTCCGGCGGGCCTTCCTGAACCACGCGGCGCCGAACTTCCTCCTGCCGGTGCTCGCCTACCTCGGCATCCAGCTGGCGACGCTCATGGAGGGCGTCGTCATGATCGAGTCGCTCTTCTCCTGGCCGGGCGTGGGCCACGGCCTCGCCCATGCGGTCTTCTCCCGGGACGTGCCCATGATCCAGGGCGCGGCGCTCGCCCTCGGCGGGACCTTCGTGTTCCTGAACCTGCTCATCGACGTCGCCTGCCACGCCATCGACCCGCGGAGCCGGCTGCCGTGAGCGTCGGCGTGCTGCGCGGGGGGCGTCTCGTGGGTGCGCTGCTCCTCGCGGGGCTTCTCGCCTTCGCGTTCGGCGAGCCCCTGGTCGGTGGCGTGGATCCGGCGGCGCAGGATCTCGAGGCCGCGCTCGTGCCGCCCGGCGCCGAGTACCTGCTCGGGACCGATCCCTTCGGCCGCAGCATGCTCGCGCGTCTCGCCGCGGCGCTCCGGCTCTCGCTGCTCGTGGCGGGCGCCTGCGTGGGCACCGCGCTCGTGCTCGGCGCGGGCCTCGGCGTGCTCGCGGCCTGGCGCGGGGGCTGGACCGACCGGGTGCTGTCCACGGTCGTGAACCTGCTCCTCGCGCTCCCGGGGCTCGTGCTCATCCTGCTCGTGGCGGCCCTCGCGCCCGGCTCCCTGGCGGTGCTCTACGGCGCCATCGCCCTCGTGCTCTGGGTCGAGTACTTCCGCGTCGCCCGGGCCGTGGCCGCGGGCGCGATCCGCTCTCCCGCCATGGAGGCCTCGCGGCTCCTCGGCTTCGGGGTGGGCTACCGGCTGCGCCGCCACGTGCTGCCGGCCCTCGCGCCGCCGCTCCTCGCCCAGGGCGCCTTCGGTGCCGCCACGGCGGTGATGGCGCTCGCGTCCCTGGGCTTCGTGAGCGTGGGCCTGCAGCCGCCGACGGCGGAGCTCGGGCTCATGATGGTGGAGCTCTTTCCTTACTACCGCGCGGCGCCCTGGGCGCTGGCGCAGCCCGTGCTCGCGCTCTCGCTCTTCGTCCTCGCCCTCCATCTGCTCGCCGGGAGCACGCGCCGATGAGCGCGCCGCTCGAGCTCGAGGGCCTGCGCGTCCGCGCCGGGGCGCGGACCCTCGTCGCCCTGGATCGGCTCGAGCTCCGCCCCGGCGTGCCCCTGACGCTGATGGGAGAGACCGGCGCCGGGAAGAGCCTGCTGCTGCAGGCGATCCTGGGCACGCTGCCGGCGGGGCTCGATGCCGAGGGTACGGTCCGCGTCGACGGCCGGGTTCCGGCGCCGGAGGCGCGGCCGGCGCTCTGGGGCCGGCGCCTCGCGCTCCTGCCCCAGGAGCCCATGCGTGCCCTCGATCCGCTCCTGCGTGCCGGGGCACAGGTGGCCGAGGTCCATCGCTGGGTGCGCGGCCTCGCGGCGGTCCCGGCGCGCGCGGAGGCAGGGCGGGACCTCGACCGGGTCGGCCTCGGCGACGCCTTCCACCGGCTTCCGCACGAGCTCTCCGGCGGCATGGCGCAGCGCGTCGCGTTCTGCGCGGCCACGGCCGGCGGCGCCGGGATCCTCCTCGCCGACGAGCCCACGAAGGGGCTCGACGAACCGCGGCGGGACGCCGTGCTCGCGCTCCTCGCCCGGCACGCTCGGGAGCACTGTCTCCTCGTGGTCGCCCACGACCTCGCCGTGGCGCGGGCCCTCGGCGGGGAGCTCGCGGTGCTCCGGGACGGACGCATCGTCGAGCAGGGGCCGGTCGAGCAGGTCCTTCGGTCCCCGCAGCACGCCTGGACCCGTGCCCTGCTCGCGGTGGAGGCGGAGGCGCCGCAGCGGGCCGCCACGCCGGCGCGGCAGGACCCGGTGGTGGCGGCGGAGGCGCTCGCGATCACCCGCGGCGGTCGGCCGCTCTTCCGGGAACTCTCCCTCGCCGTGCATCCGGGCGAGGTGGTCGGCCTGGCGGGCCCGAGCGGCATCGGCAAGAGCTCCCTCGGGGACGCCCTGCTCGGACTGCTCCCGCCGGCGGCCGGGCGCGTGGTGCGCGCGCCGGGGCAGGGTCCCCTGCGCTTCCAGAAGCTCTACCAGGATCCACCGACGGCCTTCGCGCCGGGCGTGCCCCTGCGCCGGCTCCTCGACGAGCTGCTCGCCCTGCACCGGCTGCCCCCCGCGCGCCTCGCGGCGCTCCTGGAGCGCTTCGCCGTCGATCCCGCCCTCCTCGAACGGCCGGCGGAGGGCGTCTCCGGCGGCGAGCTCCAGCGGGTGGCCCTCGCGCGCGTGCTGCTCCTCGAGCCGGCCTTCCTCGTCGCCGACGAGCCGGTCTCGCGCCTCGATCCGCTCACGGCTCGCCGCGTGCTGGACGCCCTGATCACCGGCGCCCGCGACGCGGAGTGCGGCGTGCTTCTCGTCGGCCACGATCGCGCGGCCCTCGCGCGCGTCTGCGACCGCGTGCTCGTACTCGACCGGTCCCGGAACGAGGACGCACCGGCGCTCCGCGAGGCGCATTGAGGTCGCGCATCCCCGGGCACGGTTCGCCGACTGCGTCGGCTTCCCTCGGGCGGTCTACCCCAGCCCCTGCTCTGGTCCTGGATCGCGGGCTCAGGCGGATTCGCGGAGCGAGCGGATGCGGGCGAGGTCCGCGCTGAGTTCGGCGTCCCCCGACCGGCTCTCCAGATCGAAGCGCGCCTGCAGATTCAGCCAGAACTCGGGGGTGGTGCCGAAGAACTTCCCGAGACGAAGGGCCGTGTCGGCCGAGATCCCGCGCTCCCCGCGGACGATCTTGTTGATGCGCGTCGGCAGCAGGAAGGTCTCGCGCGCGAGTCTGCTTTCCGAGATCCCGAGCGGCTCGAGAAAATCGAGCTTGAGGATGCGCCCCGGATGGACCGGAGGGAGCGGCCGGTCCTCGTCTACGGCGTCGGCGACATCGGCGAACCGGAGTGCTTCCGTCTTCCTGCGCATGGCGTCTCCCGCGGGTCGGTGCGTGGGTCTTGCGGTCAGTGGTAGTCGACGAACTCGACGTCCCAGGCGTCGCCGTCCCGCCAGCGGAAGCACACGCGAAACTGATCGTTCACGCGGATCGCGTACTGCCCCGCTCGGTCGCCATGCAGCTTGTGGAGTCGGTTGGCGGGCGGCGTGCGCAGGTCTTCCAGCGACTGCGCCGCGTCCAGCTGCGCAAGGACTCGCTGAAGGCGCTCGACGACTCTGGCGTCGAGTCCTCGAGGACGCCTGCGCAGCCAGACGGCAGCGGCCTGCTTGCCGACCCAGGACTTGATCATGGCGAGAATGAACCCGAAAAGGGTATGCCGCAAGGGGGATTCTCGCGCGGGAGAGTCGCGACGCGCCGTCCCGGATCGCCGATCTACCTGTCGGCTGGTGCTCGTCTCGTTGCAGGACACGACCGACAGCTGAATCCGCCTTCGCCGCCATCGACCCGAGCCGGCGCCGTCGTTCCCCGGCCCGCGGGAAGGGCTGAAGCCGGCTCCCACAGGGGAGCGCGGCTTTGGCGCTGCGCGAACCCGCATCCGCCGCGTTCACGTGGGAAGCGCACGCAGTGCGCGATGGGGGCCTCTTAGGAGGACTTCAGCGCAGCAGCAGCGTGGGAATGCGCGCGGAGCGGAGCAGGTCGGAGGTCTTGCTGCCGAGGAACAGCGAGCGCAGCGGGGAGTGGCTGTAGGCGCCCATGATCAGCAGGTCGATCTCGTGCTCCTGGACGTAGCGCCCGATCACGGATTCCGCATCCCCGGGGACGAAGGCCGCGGGCGCATCGTAGCCGGCCTCCTGCAGCGTCCGTTCCGC
This sequence comes from Pseudomonadales bacterium, assembly GCA_036351515.1. Lineage (GTDB taxonomy): Bacteria > Pseudomonadota > Gammaproteobacteria > Pseudomonadales > Azotimanducaceae > JAZBPF01. The sequence goes on from JAZBPF010000210.1 coordinate 6,449, forward strand.
CCACTCGAGCTGCCGGCGGCTGTCCGCGCGCTCGCGCCCCGAGGTCACCACGTGCACGGGCACGTCCCGGAACAGGCGGCTTCCGGCCACGAGCTCGACGCCGCGGCGCGTCATGCTGCCGCCGTCGAAGGCGATCATGGCCCGCCGCGGTTCCACGAAGTCGTCCGTGACCGCGAGGATCGGCTTCTTCAGCGCCCGCACCACGCGCTCGACGTTGCGCCCGAGGTCGCGCTGGGTCATCTCCGCGTTGCGACCGCGCCGCCCGAGGACGATGAGCTGCACGCCCTGTTCCTGCTCGACGAGCGTCTCCACGAGCTCGCCGTGCCGTTGCCGCGTGTCCACCTCCGGTGCGCCCGCCGCCGTCGCACGCTCGCGCAGGGCGGCGAGGAAGCGTCGCCCCTCCTCCCGGGCGGCGCGGCTGCGGGCCTCGTCGCGCTCCGTGAGTTCCGTGAGCAGGGTCGCCTGGGCGTCGATGCCCAGCGCGCCGCTGTGGTCCGCGCTTTCGCTGCGTTCCCGATGCGGGTCGAGGACGTGCAGCAGCTCGAGCGGCGCACCGATGCGCCGCGCCGCCCAGGCCGCGTGATCGGTGACGAAGTCCGCGAAGCGGGAGCGGTCGACGCAGGCGAGGACCTTCTCTTCCGTGGCCATGGCTCAGTGCCCCATGAGCCGTTCGATGGCGTCGGGCTTGTCGTGGACCGCGAAGCGGTCGACCAGCGTCGCGCTGGCCTCGTTCAGACCGAGCACCTGTACCCGCGTCCCTTCCCGGCGGAACTTCACGACCACCTTGTCCAGGGCGCCGACGGCGGTGAGGTCCCAGAAGTGGGCCCGGCTGACGTCGATCACCACCTCGTCGATCACTTCCCGGAAGTCGAAGGCGCGCTCGAAGCGGTCCGCGGAGGCGAAGAACACCTGGCCGGTGACCGTGTAGGTCCGTCGCAGGCCTTCGGCGTCCGCGCGGGACTGCACGAGCAGGATCCGCCCGACCTTGTGCGCGAAGAAGAAGCCCGACAGCAGCACGCCCACGAGCACGCCGCGGGCGAGGTCGTGCGTGGCCACGACCACGGCCACGGTCGAGAGCATCACCACGGACGAGCTCGGCGGGTTCCTGCGCAGATCGCGGATCGACGCCCAGTCGAAGGTTCCGATGGACACCATGATCATCACGGCAACCAGTGCGGCCATGGGAATCCGCGCCACGAGTGCGTCGCCGAACACGACCAGGAGCAGGAGCAGCACGCCGGCGGCGAGCGTCGAGAGGCGGCCGCGCCCGCCCGATTTCACGTTGATCACGGACTGGCCGATCATTGCGCAGCCGGCCATGCCGCCCAGGAAGCCGGTCGCCACGTTGGCGAGGCCCTGGCCCACGGCCTCGCGGTTCTTGTCGCTCGAGGAATCCGTGAGGTCGTCGAGGATCGACGCCGTCATCATCGACTCGAGGAGGCCCACGGCGGCAAGCGTCAGGGAGACGGGCAGCAGGATCTCGAGCGTCTCCAGCGTGAGCGGGATGTCCGGGATCAGGAACACGGGCAGCGTGTCCGGCAGCGAGCCCATGTCGCCCACGGTGCGCACGTCCAGCCCCCGGCCCACCGCCACGAGCGTGAGCACGAGAATCGCCACGAGGGGGGACGGAACGGCGCGGGTCAGCCGCGGGAACAGGTAGATGATGGCGAGACCGCCCGCCACCATCGCGTAGACCGGCCAGCCCACCCCCGTCAGCTCCGGCAGCTGGGCCAGGAAGATGAGGATCGCCAGCGCGTTCACGAAGCCCGTGATCACGGATTTCGAGACGAAGCGCATGAGCGAGCCCACGCGCAGCCAGCCGCCGATCATCTGCAGCAGTCCCGTGAGCACCGTCGCGGCAAGCAGGTACTCGAGCCCGTGCTCCTTCACGAGCGTCACCATCACCAGGGCCATGGCCGCGGTCGCGGCCGAGATCATGCCCGGCCGCCCGCCGGCGAAGGCGACGACCGTGGCGATGGAGAAGGACGCGTAGAGCCCGACCTTCGGATCGACGCCGGCGATGATCGAGAAGGCGATGGCCTCGGGGATCAGGGCGAGCGCGACCACGAGGCCGGCGAGCAGATCGTTGCGGACGTTGCCGAACCAGTCCTGACGCAGGGATCGCATGGGCGGCCTCGGAGGAGGGAGCTGCGGCGCCGGGTTCCCTGCGGGCCCGGAGGATGCGGTGGACTCGGGGCCCGCCGCCGGGGGGCAGCAAAAAGCCGCGCACCGTAGCGGGAACCCTCCGCCACCACAAGCGCGGCCGTCGGTCTGCCCGACGCGAGCGCCGTCGGTCCCCCGGCCCGCCGGAGCGGCTGAAGCGGGCTCTCACAGTGGGCGTCGTCTCGACGCCTGTGGGAGCCGACTTCAGTCGCGACTGCTTCGGCGGGCGTGTCCGTCGCCGCTGAAGCGAGCTCCCACAGTGGGGATCGCCGCGACGCCTGTGGGAGCCGACTTCAGTCGCGACTGCTTCGGCGGGCGTGTCCGTCGCCGCTGAAGTGAGCTCCCACAGTGGAGATCGCCAAGACGCCTGTGGGAGCCGACTTCAGTGGCGACTGCTTCGGCGGGCGTGTCCGTCGC
>JAZBPF010000211.1:0-5721 GCA_036351515.1 Pseudomonadales bacterium
CGGGGTCCAGCCGGACCTCACGGCCCTCGGCAAGATCATCGGCGGGGGGCTCCCCGTGGGCGCGGTGGCCGGACGGGCGGACGTCATGGACGTCTTCGAGGAGATCGAGGGACACGGCGTGCGGGTCCCGCACGGCGGGACCTTCAACGCCAACCCGCTGACCATGGTCGCCGGCCGTGCCGCCATGGCCGACATGACGCCGGAGGCCTTCGAACGGCTCAACGCGCTCGGGGAGCAGGCGCGGGAGGCGCTGCGGGCGGTGTTCCGCGAGAGCGGCATCCCGGGGCAGGTCAGCGGGACCGGCTCGCTCTTCAAGCTTCACCTCCACGAGGGCCCGCTCACGACGCTCCAGGACCTCTTCGCGGCGCCCGCGATGCCGAGCGCGGACGCCCTGCGGGTGGCCCTGGTGGACCGGGGCTACTTCCTCGGCTCGGGCTGCCTCGGCTGTCTGTCGACGGCCACCACCGCCGCGCACGTCGAGGGCCTGTGCGAGGCGCTGCGTTCCGCGCTGCCCGCGGTCGCCCGGGCCGCCTGAAGACACGCCCGTGGGAAGCCGACGCAGTCGGCGATCGCGCACTGCGTGCGCTTCCCACGGGCAGGATCAGTCCTTACGTGCGGACCAGGCGCGCCCCTCGATGCGGTCGTTGCGCACGAGCCAGCGGCCGTCGATGCGCAGGGGCAGGGGATCGCCGGCGAAGGGGGCGTCCGGAGGGCCCGGCCGCTGCGCGTGGAGATGCAGGTGCGGCTCCGAGCTGTTGCCGGAGTTGCCGACCACCCCGAGCAGCGTCCCCGGCGACACGCGCTCGCCGGCGGCGACGCGTACGCTTCCGCGCTGCAGATGGGCGAAGAGCACCTCGAAGTCCCCGCAGCGCAGCAGCACGTGGTTCCCCGGCAGCCGTACCCAGTCCCGCTCGGGGACGCGCTGGTCCGGCAGACCGTTCTCGCGCTGGACGACGCGACCCGCGCAGGGGGCGTGCACCGGCGCGCCCCAGATCGTGTAGCGGGCCGGATCCTCGGGCCGCAGGCCGCGCCTGGTACGGCCGTCGTCGTCGAGCCCGAGCAGATCGATCGCGAGCGCCTGCCCGCGCCAGCGCCGCAGGCGGGGGGACTCGGCCTCGAGGATGCCCTGGTGCGCGTTCACGAGCGTCGTCGAACCGCCGTGGCCCACGAGGTAGCGGCCGGGGCCGAGCGGGTTCGGCAGGTCGACCACGGGTCCCTCGGGGACCACGCGCCCCGCGAGGGCGACCCCGCCCTGCCACAGGGCCGTGGCGAGCAGCAGCAGACCGCTCCCGGCGGTGAGCCAGGCGCCGCCGTTGCCGGGCAGCGCCGGTGTCGGCAGGCCGCGGCGCAGCAGCGTGGCGATCACGGCGGCGCACCAGAGGGCGCCGTAGAGCCACGGCGTCCACCAGGGCGGCAGCGTCCAGAGCCCGACGAGGCCGAGCGCGACCAGGAAGGTTACGACGCCGAGCGCCTGGAGCGCCCAGGCGAGGAGGCTTCCGGCGGGCGCGAAGGCGAGCCAGGCCAGCAGCGCGAGGGGCAGCAGGAGCTGGAGGACGAGCGGAGCGAGCATCGGATCGATCCGGGCTGAGGTGCTGCCTCGACCCTGACATCCTCGCCGCCCTCGTGGGAAGCGCACGCAGTGCGCGATCGCCGACTGCGTCGGCTTCCCACGAGACCTGCGCTTTACGCGAGCGCGGTCGACGGGCAGGCTCCGAGGAGGGTTCCGGAGAGGAGAGGGTCATGCCCACGCGTCGTCACGTCGTCACGGGTCTCGGGGCCGCGGGGCTCGCCGCCGCCGGGGACGCCTTCGCCTGGCTCGATCCCGCCGCCGTCGGGGGCGTGCGCGAGCGCTTCGCCACCGCGCCGGCGGGGGCCGCCGCCGCGGGCGACGAGGCCCTCTGGCGGGAGGTGCAGCAGGCCTTCCGCGTCGACCGCACCCTCGTGAACCTGAACAACGGCGGCGTGAGTCCGGCCCCGGCGGTGGTGCAGGACGCCATGGCCCGCTACCTCGCCTACTCCAACGAGGCGCCGGTGCAGACCATGTGGCGCGTCCTCGAGCCGCAGAAGGAGGGGGTGCGTGCGCAGCTCGCCCGCCACTTCGGCTGCGACGCCGAGGAGCTCGCGCTCACCCGCAACGCCTCCGAGGGTCTGCAGATCTGCCAGTTCGGCTTCGACCTCGAGCGCGGCGACGAGGTGCTGACGACCGATCAGGACTACCCGCGCATGCTCAACACCTTCCGCCAGCGGGAGCGGCGGGAGGGCGTGAAGCTCGTGACCTTCCCGATCCCCGTGCCCGCGGAGGATCCCGAGGAGATCGTGCGCCGCTACGCCGAGCGCATCACGCCGCGCACGAAGCTGATCCTCGTCTCCCACGTGATCAACCGGACGGGCCAGGTGATGCCCGTGCGCGAGGTCGTGGCGCTCGGCCGCAGCCGCGGCATTCCGGTGATCGTGGACGGCGCCCACGCCTTCGCCCAGTTCCCCTTCTCGAACGCCGACCTCGACTGCGACTACTACGCCACGTCCCTGCACAAGTGGCTCTTCGCGCCCTTCGGCACGGGCTTCCTCTACGTGCGCCGGGAGCGCATCGAGGGGCTCTGGCCGCTCATGGCCTCCCGGCCCGGCCAGGACGCGGACATCCGCAAGTTCGAGGAGATCGGCACGCATCCGGCGCCCAACTACCTCGCCGTCGGCGCGGCGCTCGCCTTCCACGAGGGCCTCGGGGTCGAGCGCAAGGCGGCGCGGCTGCGCCATCTGCGCGACCTCTGGGCGGACGCGCTCCGGGGCGAGGACCGGATCCGCTTCCACTCGAGCTTCCGGCCGGAGTTCGGCTGCGGCCTCGCGAACGTGGCGATCGACGGCATCGAGCCGCGCGCGCTCGCCGACTGGCTCTGGACGCGGCACCGGATCCTCGTCTCGCCCATCGGCCATGCGGACTGCACGGGGATCCGCGTGACGCCGTCGGTCTACACGACGCTCTCGGAGCTCGACCGCTTCGTCGCGGCCATGCGCACGGCCGCCCGCAGCGGTATCGCCTGAACCGCGCCCTCAGCCGCCTACGCGGTCCGGGTCGATGTCGACGAGGCAGTTCACGGAGACCCCGCCGCCGTTGATGTGCTCGCCGGCGGGCGGCTCCGGGATGCCGTGGCGCAGGCGGACCTCGGTGCCGATGCCGTCCACGAGGGCGCGCCCGGCTCGCAGTGCTTCCGCGGCGCGGGCGTGGGCGTACTCCGTGAGCAGCGTGCGTGCCACGGCGGATTCGCCGGCGTCGAGGGCGAGGGCGGCGGCGCGCTCGATGGCCGGCAGGCTCGCGCGGGTCGCGTCCTCGAAGGCCGTGAGCGTCCCCTGCACCCGGGCGAGCTGCTCCTCCGGGAAGGCGCAGGCGTAGTAGAGGAGCTGGCGGAAGATCCGGCCGGCGAAGACCGTCGCCTCCTGCAGCTGGAAGTCCGCGTCGAGGAAGGTGGGGCCCGCGTTCTCCGTCAGGTAGCGGTGCTGGCGGAACTCCGGGGGGATCGCGGTGACGCCGATCCACCAGGGCAGGAAGGGCGCGGTCACGGAGCTCGTGGGCGCGACCCAGAGCAGCCCGAGCTCCGGATGGGGCAGGTCCGGCCGCAGGTGGGCCACCTGCCCGTAGCCCGCCTGGTCGTCGGCGATGCGCGGGTCGCGGACCAGGGCCATGAGCTCGGGGACGGTCACCGGCACCTGCGCGGTGAGCTCGCGCTCGATCTGCCCCGGAGAGACGTAGTTCAGGCCCGGGTCCCGCATGGTGCCGCCGAGGCCGTAGACCACGTCGGCGTCGAAGGGCTCGCCGGACGCCGGGTCGTACCAGCCCTGCTCCACGGCGAAGTCCACGAAGTTCGCCGAGCCGAGCCAGTCGTCGCGCTCGCGGAAGTCCAGGGGCACCTCCTGCACGTAGCCCGGGTAGCTCGCGCGGATCTCGTCCGGCCCGAGGCGCTCGGCGATCCACAGGCCCCGGCCGCCGGCGTACTCGATCATCAGCCAGCCTTCCTCGGGGTCGGCGAAGAGGTGCGAGTTGCCGCCGTAGGTCACGTAGCCGTACTCGTCCACGAGCGCACCGACGATCTCCACGGCCTCCCGGGCCGTGCGCGCGCGCTCGAGGGCGATGCGCGCGAGGTCGCTGTACTGGGGACCCGTCTGGTCCGGCGGCGTCATGGCCCGGAGCTCGTCCCGGGACGGGGACCAGACGTCGCGCACGGCCACCTGGTGCTCGTTCAGACCGCCGTTCGTGAGCGGCCCCGGGAAGCCCGCGAAGCTCGTGTAGTCCATGGTGAGGTAGGCGTGGGTCTCGAGCGCCTGCGGGATCGTCGTCAGCCGCGCGGGGAAGCGCGCCCGCTCCGTGGCGCCGACCGTGAGCTCCGTGCCCGGCGAATGGGTGCGCCGGGGCACGCGTGCGAGCCAGTGGCTCGAGGGCTCCTCGCCGGTGCCGCCGACGAGGACGCTGCCGTCGGCGGTGAGGTCGCGGCCGACGTAGATCGCGTAGCTGGCGAGCCCCGGCAGGGGGACGAGCAGGGCGAGCAGGCAGGCGCGCTGCACGGCGCGGAGCACGGCGGAGGCGGGCACGGTCGGTCTCCCTCTTCGGTCGTGGTCCCGAGTCTGGCGGGCCGGGGTGCGCGGGTCGACCGTCTCCGGCGATTCGCGGATACTCGATCCGGTCCGTGACAGGGAGGGGAGACCATGAGCACGGCTGCATCGAACGCCCCCGCCGCCTGGGAGGTCACGCGCCTCGCCGGCGCCCTCGGGGCCGAGGTCCGCGGCATCGACCTCGCGCGGGCCGGGGACGACGACGTCGCGGCGCTCGGCGCGCTGCTCGTCGAGCACGGGGTGCTGTTCTTTCCGGCGCAGCACCTGTCGGTGGACGAGCACGTGGCCCTCGGCCGCCGCTTCGGGCCCCTCGAGGGCCATCCGCACCTCGCGAACCCCGAGACGCAGCATCCCGAGCTCTTCGAGCTCGCGGCGAGCCAGGGCGGCGTGGCGGACGAATGGCACACGGACCTCACCTTCCGCGAGGATCCGGCGCTGCTGTCGATCCTGAAGATGGTGAAGTGCCCGCCCTTCGGCGGCGACACCATGTGGTCGAACCTCTGCGCCGCCTACGACGGGCTCTCGGCGCCCATGCGCGAGCTCTGCGACGGACTCACGGCGCTCCACGACGCGACGCCGCACAACCATCCGGAGAAGATGGCCGTGCATCCGGTGGTGCGCGTCCATCCCGTCACGGGCCGCCGGGCGCTCTACGTCAACGAGCACTTCACGCGGCGCATCGTCGAGCTGAACGCGGAGGAGAGCGACGTGCTGCTCCGGCACCTGACGAAGTGGGTGCAGCAGCCGCGCTTCACGGTCCGCTACCGCTGGCAGGCGGACACGATCGCCATGTGGGACAACCGGGCGACGCAGCACTTCGTGCTCAACGACTTCGAGGGCGAGCGCGTGATCCAGCGGGTCACGGTCATGGGCGACCGCCCCGAGGGCGTCGGTGCCCCGCGCTGGGAGCCCTGGGTGCGGCCCGGGCGCCTGTCGGCGACGAGCCGGCACGACCGCCAGCTCTACTTCTTCCTCAAGCAGCGTGCCGGAGCGGAGCACGCGGACTAGTCCACAGGACCGGAGATTCATGCCCCTGCGCGTCACCGTCGTCGTCCTCGCCGGGCTCGGGGCCTATGCCCTGGCCTGGGTCACGCTGATCGTCCTGCCCTTCTTCCTGCC
>JAZBPF010000212.1:0-13006 GCA_036351515.1 Pseudomonadales bacterium
ACATGGCCGTCGACAAGAAGGTCGTGGACGGACGCCTGCGGCTGATCCTGCTCGAGGCGCTCGGGCATGCCGTCGTGACCGACGACGTCGACGAGGCTTCGCTGCGCCGGACCCTCATCGCCGGGAACGCGCTCTGCCGGGGAGAGCAGGATGAACGACGGCAACCGCCGCCGTCTTGACGCGCTCGGTCTCGAGCGCGACCCCTTCCCGCTCTCGGAAGTCCTCGTCGACATCTTTCCCCAGGGCGGCCGCGAGCGCTTCCTCGCGAGTCTCTCGGACACGGAGGGCCTCGGGCGGCCCCTGATCGCCGTGCTCGGCGAGACCGGCGTCGGCAAGACCGTGTTCTTCGACGCCCTGCTCCGGCGCCTGCCGGAGCGCGTGCGGGTCGCGCGTCTCACCTCCGGCGCCTACCTCTCCGCCCCGGGCGTGCTCGGTGCCGTCGCCCGGGCCCTCGACCTGCCCACGGAGGAAGGCCTGGATCACGAGAGCCTGCGGACCCGCGTGCACGCGCACATCGCCGGCCTCCTGGACCGGGGCATCACCTGCGTCGTCCTGGTCGACGACGCCGACGATCTCGAGCCGGCGGCGCTCGAGGAGCTGGTGCGCATCGCCGAGCTCCGGCCGGAGGCGGAACGGATCCGGGTGCTGCTGTTCGCGACGCCGGCACTCCGGGCGGCCCTCGCCCAGGCGGCCGGGGCGCGCCGGGCGGAGGCACTCACGCACGAGCTCGTGCTCGAACCCTTCTCCCTGAACGAGCTCCGGGCCTACCTGCGCTGGCGCCTGGAGCGGGCGGGCCTGAAGGGCTCGCCGCCCTTCGACGAGGCCGACTACCAGCGGATCCACCGACGCTCCGGCGGAGTGCCCGGGCGGGCCGACGTGCTCGCGGCCCAGCTGCTCTTCCGCCGACCCTGGTGGCAGCGGCCGGCGCCGGTGGTGCTGTTCTGCGGCCTCGTCGGCGTGGTGCTCGGCGTCGCCCTGCTGCTCCTGCTGCCCGCCGGCCGCGAGGAGGCCCCGGAACGGCGGACCCTCGCGCTCCCGGAGCGGGTCTCCGAGCCCGACCCGCGCGGACGGGTGGAGCGCGTGGAACCCCCGGCCGTCGCCGCACGGGACGGCGAAGGGGCGGTCGCGGACCGCGACGGCGCGGGTCGGCCCGCGCTGTCGCTGCCGGTGATCGGCGGCGAGGAGGAAGGCGAGGTCGCGGTCGTGGAGGCGCCCTCGCTCCCCGCTGCCGCGCGTCCCACCGCGGCCCGGGAATCCGCGGCTCCCGACTCCGGGCCGGACGAACCCGGCGCCGGTTCCGCATCGTCGACCGCTGCCGTGCCGGCCGCCGCGGAGCCCCCTGTGGTGAAACCGGGGCGCGCGGCGCCGGTGGAGGAGGTCGCGGCCGACGGAGCCTCCGGCGGGGAACCGGAAGCTCCGGTGGACGAGGGCACGGGTGCGGATGCGGATTCCGTGGCGGAATCCGGACGGATCGCGGTCGCCGAAGAAGCGTCCGCAGCGGCCGCTCCCCCGGCGGGCGTCGACGATGCCGGAGCGGTGGAGGTACGTCCCGCGGTCGAGGAAGGAGCCCTGCCGCCGCTGCGCGGGCGGCCCGAGGACCGCTACGTGCTGCAGCTGCACGTGCTCTCCGAGGAGGCGCGGGCGCGGGCCTGGATCGCGCGTCGCGACGAGCCGGGCCGCTACCGCTACTACGCGCGCCGGCGCGGCGACGTCCTCCAGTACGTCGTCGTCGCCGGCGACTACGCGGATCTCGAGGCGGCGCTCGCGGCCGCCGACGAGGTGGCCGCGGCGACCGGTGCGCAGGCGCCCTGGGCCCGCTCCGTGGGGGCCCTGCTCCAGGAGATGGTCCCGGAGCCGCGCTCGGAGGAGCCGCCCGCGGCGGAGCTCAGGGCAGGTCCGTCGCCCCCATGAGGTGCCGGTCGATCTCCCGTGCCGCCTCGCGGCCTTCGTTGATGGCCCAGACCACGAGGGACTGACCGCGCCGACAGTCCCCGGCCGCGAACACGTTCTCGAGGTTCGTGCGGTAGGCGCCGTACTCGGCGCGGTAGTTCGAGCGGTCGTCCGTCGCGAGGCCGAGGGCCTCGCTGACGCGCTGCTCCGGCCCCAGGAAGCCCATGGACAGGAGCACGAGGTCCGCCGGCCACTCCTTCTCGGTGCCCGGGACCTCCTGCGGACGGCCGTCCTTCCACTCCACCTCGACGGTCCGGATCGCCTTCACGTGGCCGTTGCCGTTGTCCACGAAGCCCTTCCCGGAGATGGCGTAGACCCGCGGGTCGGCGCCGAAGCGGGTCGCCGCCTCCTCGTGGCCGTAGTCCACGCGGAAGATCCGCGGCCACTCGGGCCAGGGGTTCTGGTCGGCGCGCTCCGCGGGGGGGCGGGGCATGATCTCGAAGTTCGTGAGCGAGGCGCAGCCGTGGCGCAGGGACGTGCCGATGCAGTCCGTGCCCGTGTCGCCGCCGCCGATGACGATCACGTGCTTGTCCTTCGCGGAGATGTAGGCGCCGTCCTCGTGCTCGGAGTCGAGCAGGCTCTTCGTGTTCGCCGTGAGGAACTCCATGGCGAAGTGGATGCCCTGGAGCTCGCGCCCCTCGATGGGCAGGTCCCGGGCGCGGGTGGCGCCGGTCGTCAGCAGCACCACGTCGAAGGCTTCCGCGAGCTCGCGCACGTCCGTGCTGCCGCCCTCGCCGTCGGCGATCTCCACGCCGGTGACGAACTCGATGCCCTCGGCCCGGAGCAGGTCGACGCGGCGGTCGACGACGTCCTTGCCGAGCTTCATGTTCGGGATGCCGTACATGAGCAGGCCGCCGATGCGGTCGGCGCGCTCGTAGACCACCACCGAGTGCCCGACCTTGTTCAGCTGCGCCGCGGCCGCGAGCCCGGCGGGGCCGGAGCCCACGACGGCCACGCGCTTGCCGGTGCGCTCCGGCGGCGGCTGCGGGACGATCCAGCCCTCCGCGAAGCCGCGGTCCACGATCGCCTTCTCGATGTTCTTGATGGTCACCGGCGGATCGGTGATCCCGAGCACGCAGGCGCCCTCGCAGGGCGCCGGGCAGACGCGGCCCGTGAACTCCGGGAAGTTGTTGGTCTTGTGGAGCCGGTCCAGGGCCTCGCGCCAGCGGCCGCGGTAGACGAGGTCGTTCCACTCGGGAATGAGGTTGTAGACGGGACAACCGTGGGGCGCCGACTGGCAGAAGGGCACGCCGCAGTCCATGCAGCGCGCACCCTGCTCCTTGAGCCGGGCCTCGTCCGGCTCCGTGAAGATCTCGCGATAGTCCACGAGCCGCACGGCGGCGTCGCGATAGGGGACGGTCTCGCGCTGGAATTCCTTGAATCCGGTCGCCTTGCCCATCGGCCGTTCACTCCTGGTTCCACTGCACGGGCGGCGCCCCGCGGGCACCGACCGTGGATCGTGGGGCGCCGGAGCGCCCCCTGCGTGTGCCCGCTCCGCCCGCTCAGCCCGCCGCGGCGGTGACCTTCGCGGTCTCCCCGTCGCGCTGCGCCTCGAGCACCCGCTTGTAGTCCTCCGGCATGACCTTCACGAACTCGCCGCGGGCCTCGGGCCAGCGCTCGAGGAGCGCGCAGGCCACGGTGGAGCCGGTGTACTCCGCGTGCCGGGCGACGAGGTCCCGGAGCTCCGCCTCGTCCTCGTCGGTGACCGACTCCAGGAGCACCATCTCCCGGTTGCAGTTCCCCGGGAAGGCGCCGGCCGGATCCCAGACGTAGGCCACGCCGCCGGACATGCCGGCCGCGAAGTTCCGTCCCGTGGCGCCGAGCACCACGGTCACGCCGCCGGTCATGTACTCGCAGCCGTGGTCGCCCACGCCCTCGACGACGGTCCGGGCGCCGGAGTTGCGCACGCAGAAGCGCTCGGCGGCGATGCCGCGGAAGAAGGCCTCGCCGCCGGTGGCGCCGTAGAGGCACACGTTGCCGACGATGACGTTCTCCTCGGGCACGAAGCGGCTCGTCTTCGGCGGGTAGACGATCACCCGGCCGCCCGAGAGCCCCTTGCCCACGTAGTCGTTGGCGTCGCCCTCGACCTCGAGGGTGATGCCCTTCGCGAGCCAGGCGCCGAGGCTCTGGCCGGCGCTGCCGGTCAGGCGCACGTGGATCGTGTCCTCCGGGAGCATCTCCGGCCCCACGCGCTTGATCACCTGGTGCGAGAGCATGCCGCCGACCACGCGGTTCGTGTTCACCACGGGCAGGTCGATGCGCACGGGCTCGCCGCGGGCGAGCGCCGGCTCGGCGAGTTCCACGAGGCGGTTGTCGAGGGCGAACTCGAGCTCGTGGTCCTGGGCGTGGCGCGCGTAGCGCCCGAGGAACTCGTCCGGCTCCTCCGCGCGGGCCAGGAGCCGGGAGAGATCGAGCCCCTTCGCCTTCCAGTGCGTCACGGCCTGATCGACCTCGAGGCAGTCGGCACGGCCCACCATCTCGTCGACGCGGCGGAAGCCGAGCTCCGCCATCACCATGCGCAGTTCCTTCGCGACCATGAACAGGTAGTTCACGACGTGTTCCGGCTGGCCGCGGAACTTCTTCCGGAGCTCCGGATCCTGGGTCGCGATGCCCACGGGGCAGGTGTTCAGATGGCACTTGCGCATCATGATGCAGCCGAGGGCCACCAGCGGCGCCGTGGCGAAGCCGAACTCCTCGGCTCCGAGGAGCGCGGCGATGGCCACGTCCCGTCCCGTCTTCAGCTGGCCGTCGGTCTGCAGCACCACGCGCGAGCGCAGGTTGTTCATCACCAGCGTGTGGTGCGTCTCGGCGATGCCGAGTTCCCAGGGCAGTCCCGCGTGCTTGATGGACGTGAGCGGCGAGGCGCCCGTGCCACCGTCGTGGCCGGCGATGACGATGTGGTCCGCCTTCGCCTTGGTCACGCCCGCGGCGACGGTGCCGCAGCCGATCTCGGCCCCGAGCTTCACGCTGATCCGTGCGGACGGATTGGCGTTCTTCAGGTCGTGGATCAGCTGCGCCATGTCCTCGATGGAATAGATGTCGTGATGCGGCGGCGGGCTGATGAGACCCACGCCCGGCGTCGAGTGACGCACCGCGGCGATCACCTCGTCCACCTTGGTGCCGGGCAGCTCGCCGCCCTCGCCGGGCTTCGCGCCCTGGACGATCTTGATCTGCAGCTCGTCGGCGTTGGACAGGTAGTTGATGGTCACGCCGAAGCGCCCCGAGGCCACCTGCTTGATCGCGGAGCGACGCGAGTCGCCGTTCGGCTCCGGGATCCAGCGCTTCGGATCCTCGCCGCCCTCGCCCGTGTTCGACTTCCCGCCCATGCGGTTCATGGCGATGGCGAGGGTCTCGTGGGACTCCGCGGAGATGGAGCCGTAGCTCATGGCGCCGGTGGCGAAGCGCTTGACGATCTCCTGCTCGGCCTCGACCTCCTCGAGGGGCACGGCCGGCCCGGCCGCGCCGGGACGGAACTTCAGGAGCCCCCGGAGCGTCGCCTCGCGGGTCGCGACCTCGTTCGAGTACTTCGAGAAGCGCCAGTAGGCGTCCTCGCTGCCCGTGCGCGCGGCCACCTGCAGGTCCGCCACGGCGATCGGATCCCACATGTGACGATCGCCGCCCCGGCGCCAGTGGAACTCGCCCGGATTCGGCAGCACCGGGAGGCGCACCTCCTCGCGGCTCGGGTAGCCGAGCTCGTGACGGCGCTCCATCTCCTCGGCGAGGATCGCGAAGCCCGCGCCCTGCACGCGGCTCGTGGTGCCGGCGAAGCAGCGGTCCACGACCTCGTCGGCGAGGCCCACGGCCTCGAAGATCTGCGCGCCCTTGTAGGACTGGAGCGTGGAGATCCCCATCTTGGCCATGACCTTGAGGATCCCCTTCGCGGTGCCCTTGCGGTACGCGGCCACGACGTCGTCGTCGCTCTCGATGTGCGGGGCGTCCTCGAGGAGGCCGTCGGCGCGGGCCTGCCAGAGCGCCTCGAAGGCCAGGTAGGGGTTCACCGCGTCGGCGCCGTAGCCGACGAGGAGGCAGAGGTGATGGACCTCCCGGGCCTCGCCGGTCTCCACCACGATGCCGATGCGCGCGCGCTCGTGGCTGCGCACGAGATGATGGTGCACGGCGCCGGTCGCGAGCAGGGCGCTCACGGGCACCCGGTCCGGCCCCATGCCGCGGTCCGAGAGCACGACGATGCTCGCGCCGTCGGCGATGGCCGCGCTCGCCTCGTCGCAGATGCGGTCGAGGGCCGCACGCAGGCCGTCGGCACCGGAACCCTTCGCGAAGGTCGTGTCGATCACGCGCGAGGTCCAGCCCCGGTGGTCCAGGTGCTTGAGCGCCGCGAGCTCCTCGTTCGTGAGCACCGGATGGGGCACCCAGAGCCGGTGGGCGTGCTCCGGCGTCGTCTCGAGGAGGTTCCCCTCGGGGCCGATGTAGCACTGCAGGCCCATGATCACTTCCTCGCGGATCGAGTCGATCGCGGGGTTCGTGACCTGGGCGAAGAGCTGCTTGAAGTAGTCGTAGAGCATGCGCGGCTTGTCCGAGAGGACCGCCAGCGCCGTGTCGTTGCCCATGGAGCCGAGCGGGTCGCGCAGCTCGCGCACGAGCGGCAGGAGCATGAACTGCATGGTCTCCACGGTGTAGCCGAAGGCCTGCATGCGCGGCAGGAGGCTCTCGGCGTCGAAGCCGTGCGGCTCCTTGTTCGGCTCGAGCTCCGTGAGGTCGATGCGCTGCGCCTCGAGCCACTGCGCGAAGGGCTGGGAGCGCGCGAAGTCGCCCTTGATCTCCGCGTCCGGGATCATGCGCCCCTGCTCGAAGTCGATGAGGAACATGCGCCCCGGCTGGAGCCGGCCCTTCTCGATCACGCGCTCGGGATCGACGGGCACCACGCCCACCTCCGAGGCCATGATGCACTTGTCGTCGTCGGTGACGTAGTAGCGCGAAGGCCGCAGACCGTTGCGATCGAGCACGGCGCCGATGTACTTGCCGTCCGTGAAGGCGATGGACGCGGGACCGTCCCAGGGCTCCATGAGGCAGGAGAAGTACTCGTAGAAGGCGCGCTTCTCGGGCTCCATGGACGGATGGGCCTGCCAGGCCTCCGGGATCATCATCAGGATCGCTTCCTGAAGCGTCCGCCCGGACATGAGCATGAACTCGAGGACGTTGTCGAAGTTGCCCGAGTCGGAGCAGTCGGGCTCGACGATCGGGAACAGCTTGTCGATGTCGTCGCCGAAGAGGGGGCTCGAGACCACGCCCTCGCGGGCGTTCATCCAGTTGATGTTGCCCCGGCGCGTGTTGATCTCGCCGTTGTGGCTCATGAACCGGTTCGGCTGGGCCCGGTCCCAGGACGGGAAGGTGTTCGTGGAGAAGCGCGAGTGCACCATCGCGAGATGGGACTCGTAGCGCTCGTCGTTCAGGTCCGCGTAGAAGGGGAAGACCTGCTCGGGCGTGAGCATCCCCTTGTAGACGATCACCTTCGAGGAGAGCGTGCACACGTAGAAGAGCCGGCGCTCGGCCAGCTCCGTCTCGGCGCGCACGAGATGGGTGACGTGCTTGCGGATCAGGTAGAGCTTGCGCTCGAAGTCGTCGCCGGCGACCCCGTCGGCGGCGCCCACGAGCACCATCTCCACGTGCGGCATGGCGGCGCGGGCGGCCTTGCCGAGGTCCGCCCCGTCCGGGTCCACGGGCACCTTCCGCCAACCGATGAGGCGCTGGCCCTCGGCGGCGATGCGCTCGTCGAAGAGTTCCTTCGCGCGCAGGCGCTCGTGCTCCTCGCGCGGCAGGAAGACGATGCCGGCCCCGTAGCGGCCGGGCTCGGGGAGCGTGACGCCGAGCTCCGCGGCGACGACCTCGCGCAGGAACCGGTGCGGGAGCCCCGTGAGGATGCCTGCCCCGTCGCCGGTGTTCTTCTCGTAACCCTGGCCGCCGCGGTGGATCATGCAGCAGTTCATCCGCTGCGCGTCCTGGATGATGTCGTGGCTCGGGCGGCCCTTGATGTCGCAGATGAAGCCGACGCCGCAGCTGTCCTTCTCGGTGCTCGGGTCGTACATGCCCTGGCGCTCGGGGAGTCCGAGCCTGAACTGCTGGGTCAGGCGGCTGTTCATGAGCTTCTCCGTCGCGTCTGGCTGGCGGCCGTCGCCCGTCGCCCGATCGGGGCGGCCTCGGCGGTCGTCGGCACTGGGTCAGGGAAGGTCGTGCGCGGCAAGCGGCCGGGCCGACGGTGCAGAGGGTCCCGACGACCGGACCTGTTCGTGACGAGGGTCCGGCCCCCTCCTGTGACACGCCCGCGGACGCCGTGGATGGGCACCGCCCCGCTCGGGGTGGCGTGGCGTCCGCCGTGGATCCTCGCGGCGCGGTGACGGGCGGGCCTCTTCCCGACCTGCCCCGTCCGGCACCTCCGGGCTCGCTGCCCGGGTCCGCGTGGCCCCGCTTCGATCCGTCTTCCGGCCGTGCACATGCCCGGCCCATCTTCGGCCGGCCCGCGAATGTAGCACCGCGCCCATGGAAGTCAACTTGACGGAACGGCCCCGGGAGGGCCGCGGAATGCGGCTCCCGTGCCGCGTCGGGGCCGGTCGCGGAACCGCTGCGAGGGGCGGCGTGCGGGCGCCCCGCGTCGTCAGCGGCGGGGGGGCGGACGGGTGCCGGGGACCCCCGCGGGCGCCCTCACGGCCGGTCGCCCGTCGCCGGGCGGGCGGGGCCCGCGAGCAGCGCCGCCACCCGCTCGGGCGCGTAGCCGAGGAGCTCTTCCAGAACCGTCCGCGTCTGGGCGCCGAGGGCCGGCGGCGGCCCGGGGACCCGGCGCGGGAGGTCGCCCCGGAAGACCGCCGTGGAGACCGCGGCCACGGGGCTGCCGTCGGCGAGCCGGTCGTCCAGGCGCACCGCCGCCGCCCCGGGCTGCGCGAAGACCGCGCGCATGTCGTTCACGGGTCCGAAGGGGACGCGGGCCTCGCGGAGGGCGGCGGTGACCGCGTCCGTGCCGCGGGCGCCGAAGGCCCGGACCAGGTGCTCGTCCAGCGGCGTGCGGTGCCGGACCCGGTCCGCGTTGCGCAGGAAGCGGGGATCCGCCGCCAGGGCCGGCAGCTCCAGGGCGCGGCAGAGGGCGGCGAACTGCCGGTCCGTGCCCACGGCGAGGACGATCCAGTCGCCGTCGGCGGTCGCGTAGAGGGTCCCGTAGGGCACCACGTTGGGATGGGCGCTGCCCATGCGGCCCGGGACCCGCCCTGCCACCAGCCAGTTCGTGGCCTGGTTCGCCAGGGACGCCAGGGCCGCCTCCAGGAGCGAGACGGTCACCGCGGCGCCCCGCCCCGTGCGCTCGCGGCGGAGCAGCGCCAGGAGGATGCCTTCCTTCAGCTGGTGCGCGGCGAGCAGGTCCACGAGGGCCACGGGCATCTTCGTCGGGGGACCGTCCGGATCACCGTTCATGAAGGTGAAGCCGGCCTCCGCCTGGAGCACGGCGTCGAAGCCCGGGCGGGGATCCTCCGGCCCGTAGGCGGTCACCGAGGCGAGCACGGCCCGAGGGTTCAGGGCCCGCAGGGTCGGTGCGTCGACGCCGAAGCGGACGTCGTCGCCGGGCTTGAAGCTCTGCAGCACCACGTCGGCGCGGCGCGCGAGGTCGTGGACCACCGCCCGCCCTTCCGGGTCCCCGAGATCGAGCACCATCGATTCCTTCCCCCAGTTCGTGCAGGCGAAGTAGGCGCTCACGTCGCCGGGCGCGGCCTCGTGCTCCAGGCGCCAGCTGCGGGTGGGGTCCCCGCCGGCCGGGTGCTCGACCTTGATCACCCGGGCGCCGAGCTCGGCGAGGAACATGCCCGTGGCCGGGCCGGCGAGGACGTTCGCGAGTTCGAGGACGAGCAGCCCCTCCAGGAGCGGGGCTTCGGATGCGGGGTCGGGGGCGTCGGTCATGGGGGTGCGATCCGGTAGTCGTAGTCGTGGAGCCGGGAGAAGCCCAGCCGTGCGTAGAGGGCGAGGCCGGGCGCGTTCGCCGCCTCGACCTGGAGGTAGACCTCGCGGGCCCCGCGCCCGGCGGCGCGCGCCGCGACGGCCTCGACGAGGGTGGCGGCGTGCCCGCGGCGCCGCGCCGCCGGGAGCGTGGCGAGGTCGAAGAGCCCGACCAGGTCGTCCTCGAGCACCCCCAGCAGACACGCCACGGGCCGGTCCTCGCACTCGCGGACCGCGAACAGGCACTCGCCGACGATGCCGGCGAGGACCAGGGCGTGGAGTTCGCGCAGCGCCGCAGGGGTCCCGGTCAGCTCCGTGTACACGTCGAGCCAGGACTCCGCCTCGAGCCAGCGCACGGTCCCGTCGGCGGACAGTTCGTCCGGACGCGGGTCCCCGGGCGGTGGCGCGAGCTCCCGTCGCAGGACCGCGGCGGCGCCCACCGCCCGGTAGCCGCGGGCGTCGAGGGCCGCGCGCAGGGGCGCCACCTCCGGCCAGGCGGGCAGCCGGAAGCAGGCCGGCAGGCCGTGCCTCGCGTAGAGGGCCTCGCAGTAGGCGATCCGCTCCTCGAGGGGGCGCGCCCCCCCGGGGTGCAGGGGCGTCACGGAGTTGGCCCGGCGCGTGAAGCCCCGGGTGAGGCGCACCACCCAGCCGTCGTAGAGGATCTCCCGGAGCGCCGGCCAGGCGTTCAGGGCGGCCTCCTCCACGCGGCGGGCGTGTCCGAGCGGGTCGGGAGCGGTCGGGTGCACGAGCGGGTGCCGGCGGCGATCGGGAGGACCTAGGCTAGCAGCTCGCCGGCGAGCGGCTCGCAGGAGACACGAGGATGACGGAGGCGAGGGCGACGTTCCGGCTGGTGGCGCACGTGCTCCTCGAACGGGACGGTCGCGTCCTGCTGCTGCGGCGCCGGGGCACGGGCATCGCCGACGGGGCCTGGGCCCCTCCGGGCGGCCACGTCGAGCCGGGCGAGACCCCCCGGCGGGCGGCGGTCCGGGAGCTCGCGGAAGAGACGGGTCTCGAGCTTGCCGTGGAGCGGCTCGAGCCGGTGGCCGCCTTCTTCTTCGACGACGGCGAGCTCCGGGGCATGAACCTCGTCTTCCGGGTCGCCGGGCCCTCGGACGGCGTGCCGCGGCTGGCCGCCGGCGGCGCGGACCGGCTCGCCTTCCACGCCCCCGACGCGCTGCCGCACCCGAGCGTGCCCTGGCTTCGCGAGGCCCTCCTCCGCGCTCCGGAGTCCTCGACCGGCGCCTGGTACGGCGAGTTCCCCTGAGCCGACGCCCGGAGGGGCTCTGCTACAATGCGCGCCCGCTGGCCCCCGGCGCCGGCCGGGCGCCGTCCCACCCGTCACAGAGGAACGCACCATGAAGGAACCCGTCCGCGTCGCGGTCACCGGAGCCGCCGGGCAGATCGGCTACTCCCTGCTGTTCCGGATCGCCTCCGGCGAGATGCTCGGCCCGGACCAGCCGGTGATCCTCCAGCTGCTGGAGATCACGCCGGCCATGGACGCGCTCCGCGGGGTCGTCATGGAGCTCGAGGACTGCGCCTTCCCGCTCGTGCAGGGGCTCGTGCCCTCCGACGACGCGAACGTGGCCTTCAAGGACGTCGACTACGCGCTGCTCGTCGGGTCCCGGCCGCGGACCAAGGGCATGGAGCGCAAGGACCTCATCGAGGCCAACGCCGCCATCTTCTCCGTGCAGGGCAAGGCCCTGAACGACCACGCGTCGCGGGACGTGAAGGTGCTCGTGGTGGGCAACCCCGCGAACACGAACGCGCTCATCGCCCAGCGCAACGCGCCGGACCTCGACCCGCGCAGCTTCACCGCCATGACCCGCCTCGATCACAACCGCGCCGTCGCTCAGCTCGCGAACAAGGCGGGCGCCCACGTGACGGACGTGAAGCATCTGTGCATCTGGGGCAACCACTCCGCGACCCAGTACCCGGACCTCCACCGCGCCACCGTGAAGGGGCAGGCGGCCATGGAGCTGGTGGATCAGGACTGGTACGAGAAGGACTTCATCCCGACGGTGCAGCAGCGCGGCGCCGCCATCATCGAGGCCCGCGGTGCCTCCAGCGCCGCGTCCGCGGCGAACGCGGCCCTCGACCACATGCACGACTGGGCCCTCGGCAGCGCGCCGGGCGACACGGTCAGCATGGGCGTCTACAGCGACGGCAGCTACGGGATCCGCGAGGGGCTGATCTACTCCTTCCCGGTCACCTGCGCCGGCGGCGACTGGCAGATCGTCCAGGGCTGCGAGGTCAACGACTTCTCCCGGGCGCGCATGCAGGCCACGGAGCAGGAGCTCGTGGAGGAGATGAGCGCCGTCGAGCACCTCCTGCCTTCCTGACCCCTCCGGGCGGGGCTCCGGCCCCGCCCCCTCCGGAGACCGCGCATGTCCCAGGATCGCCTCCGCGACGCCCTCGAGACCCTGCACCGGGAGCTCGCCGATCCCGCCACGCTCACGGAAGAGAACCGGGCGCTGCTCGAGACCGTGGCCGAGGACCTGCGCCGGGCCCTCGACGAGGAGGAGCACGAGGAAGGGCTCCGGGAGCGGATCCAGGAGGCGACGCTGGAGTTCGAGGCCGAGCACCCGCGCCTGTCCGCGACCCTCGGGGAGATCGTCCAGGCGCTCGCGCGCATGGGCATCTGAGGTACGCGGGCCGGACCCCGGGGTCCGGCCTCCCCCCACACGCGGGCAGGATCCCGGAGACCGGGAGGATCCATGGACGCCATCGCCACGGTCCGGGAGCAGCTCGTGCCGCTCGTGGACGCCCTCGTCCTCCAGCTCGAGACGGAAGCCGATCCGCAGTCCGCACAGTGGTTCCGGGCCGTCGGCGCGAACCTCGCGCGGGCGGCCTGCGAGGAGGACCTGATCCTCATCTTCATCGAGCAGCTCGGGCCGACCGGCCCGCTCGCGGACGCCGCGGGCTTCTCCCTGGCGGCGCGGCTGCAGCTCGACGCCCTGCTCGCGAAGGCCCAGGAGATCGCCTTCGCCTTCTCCGCGGACGGCGACGCGCACTGACCGCGGCGGCCGTGGAGGGCTTGCTCGCGACGCTCGACGACTGCCCCGAGGCCCTCGCTTCCGTCGAGGCCTGGGCGCGCTGCGCCGGGCTCCCCGCGGGTCGCCTGCGCCGG